>JACPPH010000010.1 GCA_016191105.1 Candidatus Saccharibacteria bacterium | reverse complement strand
TACCATCACATAACACCAGACACGGCTTCGGACTATGTGAGTGAATTCTGTGCTCGTTTTTCCTCACCCCAATTATTTGACTCGCCCCTGGAATTTCTTACAAAAACATTAACTTTTGTACCAACACGTTAACAATACCCTCTTATTGAGTAAGCTCTATAAGCCAATGGTAATGCCTAGGCCGTAGAGACCCAACAATGCGCCCACAACTAACAAGGCATACTCGATCTTGCGATTGAGGCGCAAAAACTCAATCTTACTCAAGCAGAACCCTGCCACCACACCCACCGGCAGCCAACGGTGGCCACCCCAAGCTATCCAAACAGTGCCTAGCAGCAGATAAAGCGCACATTTAACCAAAAAAACAAAATCGCTCCCCCAGTAACTTTTGATTTTAGTTTTGCTGATCATTACCTACTATTAAACCATAAAAACTATGAGCCGCACAAACCAAAACGACCGGTATGTCTACTGGCCATTTGGATATTAATTGGTAATTTTCAGCCTCGAAGTACAAGGCGCTAACGAGGATCGCGGCGAACCGTACAGGCTAGTACGGAGAGCAAGAACCGAGGCAAGCAACGCCGTAATTCGTGCTGTAAATTAGCAAGTTACTTGATTAGCTTGATGCCGCCAATAAGGGGCAAAGGCTCGGTCTTGTGGTTCACCACATTCACAATACCAATTATACTAAGCACCAAGATTCCCAGCCATAGTAGTGGGAACAAGAAGAATATGAATCCTAGGCCAATAAATAGCCCGCCTAGGCCGATTACCCACTGAGCCGCCACTATAACTACCTCTAACAGAAGCAGGTTTACGCCTTGCTTAGCGTGATATTGCGCAAAGGCATCGTCTTTGGCGCCCAGCAGCGGAATTAGGCACAAAACTCCTAAGTAAGCCAAAACCCCCATTAGGGTGTCATTGGAGCTGTTGGAGCCGCCGCTGTTAGTTGGTGTTGGAGCCGGTGCACTGTTTTTGTCTTCTGGCATGTAATTATGTTCCTTTTATTAAATAGTAAAATTACTCTTAGCTTGATTGTAATACGCTACTGCTTTCTTGCCAACCCCTTAAACGCAAATTTTACCCTTTACAGCCCTTGTGCTTATCTGGTATACTTACTGTTCATATTCGACCAAATTACCGGGAGGTAAGTAAGTTGGAGGAATCTGAAGATATAGGGGGAATGGTGCTGTACTTCGAAAAAGCACCCTTCGAGCCGGCACAGGCGGCCGTTGTGCAGGTCTTCGAACAGAACGAGCTCGCCAACGAGTGCTTCCGCTTCGATCATGGGGGCAAGTGGGACGACGATTTCAGTGATCTGGCGCTGGTAGTGCGCAACATAAAGCTCATGGGGACTCTGGGTCAGGCCCTCCAAGACCATGGGCTCCGGATTACCAGAGCGTCGTTCCGACCACCAGGTTGCACCACCGAAAAGCTCCGGCGACGACTAACCAGACTGTTCTGCCAGTCGCCGCTGCCTGAGCACCTGCACGACGCCAAGGAGGAGTTCCTCGACGTGCACAGCGACAATCTCGAACGGTTCCTAGAGGCCATGTGGCGTGGCCCCTTGGTCAAAGAGCTGTTCGCTGAGACCGAGCCAGACCTCGTGAGCGTCTAGCTCAGTCGGAGAAACAATAATAATTCGCAAGACCCTCAGGAAGAGACCCCCGGGTCCCCTCTTGGGGGTCTCTTCTGTTTTATGCTTGTTTTTAACAACTGGGGTAGTAGTATTAATAGCGACTGGCTCGTAGCCAGCGCAAATCAGGCACCCGCCCTTACAAAAAACGGGCACAACCAGGAAAGGAGCCAGCATGGCTCTAGAAGCAGGTGACGTAGAAAGAATCGAGGTCGGTCCAGACCGCCACCTTTGGTCATTCGACCTAGCCCGAAGCGAACCCTATGACTTAAGCCGACCTCCCCAGTTCGAGGTCGGCCGAGGACGCCGGATAGTCAAGTTCCACATTGAGGAGGTGGGACGAGATGAATACTCCAGGTATGGATTCGTTCGGTTCGTTGCCCAATATCTGTACAAGAACACCAAAGGTGTGTGGCTATTGGGCATCTATTGCCCCGAGGCTGGTCCACGTGGCATAACCACGCACAAGGGCTACCTTCAGATGGTTACCTGGCCCACACAACCGTCTGTGTCCTGGATCGTGACAAAGGAAACTACCGAATGGTTGTATCCTGAGATCACGCTTCCTGACCTCCCGTAGACCGCACGTAGGTCGTCGAGACGGAGAAGCCCCTTGGCCTCACCGCTTCGGCGGCTTCTTCGTTTATATATACCAAGCCACGAGACCGTATTCGGCAATTTTCTCTTTATAGCCAGGATACGAATACCAAGCCCTTTTAGCCTCTTCTATATCTTTTACTAACGGCATAACGTTTGGCAAGCCAACAGATTCAATTAGCTCATCTACGCCAGAGTAAATTTTGATCTTTTTAATTGTTTTTTCGACTTGTTCGCCACCGCACTTAATTACCAAAACATCGCCAACCTCGAATTTTTTGTATCGATCTGTCGCCGCTCTGGTTTCAACAGTCTTTTTGCCATCCGTAATCGTTTGGAACTCTGCCTTATCGCTAGCCCGGAATTTAAGAACGTGCTGCTTCATTAGTAAATTATGTGCTCTTCCACTTCTTTATTGGCGTTAAATGCAAGGTCTGCTTTAACCTTTTCACCAGCCAAAACTTTTGGCATCCAGATCCTATCTCCCGGCCACATTTTATCAATAGGAAGTCTACTTTTAGCGTGCCATTCTGGGCGCATTTCCTCTGATTCCTTGGGCTCTCCCGCCCAACTATCGCACAAAAACACATGCATCTGCTGGTTCCAATTCTTTTCGATCGGCTCATCGAGAAAGTAAAAGTTTATAGTGGCTGCCTGGTTTAGTTTTGTGGGCCTAACCGCAATTTCTTCATAGGCCTCGCGCTTAGCTGCCAGCTCGATCGTCTCGCCCTCTTCAACTTTACCACCCACACCATTCCACCAACCTTCACCAAAACCACGCTTCTTCATGGCTAACAACACTCGGTCTTCATCAACCAAAAGTATTAGCGTTACCGGTCGCAACGGATGCGGAACTTTTTTTTTGAATTCAGCAAGCTTCATATTGTTGAGTATATCAAAAAAAGCCCCTTTCGGGGCTCTTAAACAAGCTACTTACACTCAGGTAATGATAGTAGGTTGTTGGGATGTTCACCATCAGATTCGGTCTTAACATACCGATTCCCGTAAGGACTGCGGGCCACCACCAACCGCACGGAATGTCCATACGGCAGTTCTACATAGAATGCCCAATTGCCCGTAAGTATTTCGGTAATAACTTGATTAGTTGTCAACTTCCATCCTGGGCCACCAACATGTGTGATGCGCTCGTATGGATTTAACCGATCGTTTTTGTTTATACAGGTTACTAATGCTTTTTGCACTTTTCCTCCCTTTATTGTTAAGTTTTCTGTATTTCACATAAGCTGGTACAATAAAAATACAGTTTTCGCGACTGTTTATAGATAGCCGTACCAGCGGCTATCTTTTATTTTGGGTTCAAGACAATAATTCACCCTCCCATTCTAATTAGTTCTCCTTGTAAGGACTTAGTTCAATGATAAAAACATGTCCTTCGGGCGCCAAACCGAGCTGAGGCGCTGGTAGTTTTTGCCACTCATGCCTTCCCCTGTAGTCCTCTACACTGATATTGTGCATTTTGAAAAAGCTTTTTGCTATAATGTGACCCCCGTAACCCTGTTTGCTTTTTAAGATTGATATTCTGCCTTCTTCTTCTGCATTAGTTGGCTTTATAGCTATAGCTCTGTTTTCTGTATCATAATACAACACAACGTACTTATAGTTGGCAAAGTTGTTATCGTTATAGAACTTTGTTGGAAAACCAATGGCGTAGTTTCGAGTTATGGTAACTCTACTCTCTAGCCTTGTGTTATTGGATGTAAACTTTTGAAAGCTGTAGTTCTTCATACAGTCATATTACTATACATATGTCATTAACACAAGTGTCTGGTTCTGTCCACTAAACCGGAACAGCTATACTTTTAAGTAGTGTAAATGGGTCACGAAACAGTTCTGGATGGCTTCTTCTGGCCTGAAACTCTGCTAAGATCCCGCCTAAGAAACATTTAATGAAATGATCTCTAGTG
>JACPPH010000009.1 GCA_016191105.1 Candidatus Saccharibacteria bacterium | reverse complement strand
TACCATCACATAACACCAGACACGGCTTCGGACTATGTGAGTGAATTCTGTGCTCGTTTTTCCTCACCCCAATTATTTGACTCGCCCCTGGAATTTCTTACAAAAACATTAACTTTTGTACCAACACGTTAACAATACCCTGGAATGTCACGAATTACCAATCTCAAAGTTTTGTATCTCAAGCTCTCCAAACCTTTAACCTTAGCCATTTTGCGCTATAATGAATGTATCTATGCATAGGGCTCATCCCAAAACCACATCGATCTACAAAACTATTAGATTGTGCCTGAGCAATTTTTTGCTTCGCACCGTAGCTACGGCTATGGTTTGGCACAATAAAACCACCCAGGCAAGCAATCTACTAGCTTTTTCGAAACTCAATGAGGTTTTGCAATGAACCCTCCAGAAGTACTCTATCTAGACACCGACAGTGAAATAACCGAGGCTATCGATAAGCTCAAAGCCGCCAAAGCCGACGAGGTTCGCTTGGTGGCCCCGGCTCGTTCGAGCATCTTACAAAGCGCCGTAAATTTAAAGCTGCTCAAAAAAGCCGCCAGCGACCACAATAAAAAGTTGGTACTGGTAAGTGGCGATAAAACCACCCTTGGCCTCGCTGGTGCCCTAGGTGTGGCCGTAGCCAGCAGCGTTAAAGCCGAGGCGGCGGTACCCGAGGCTCCCGAGGCTGCTACAGCTAGCAACGAGCCAATTGAGATTAATGGGCCCGAGCCCGAACCTGAGCCAAGTTCTGCAGCTGATGCTGGCGAGGCTACGGCCACTGCCAGTGGCGGCATTGTTCGCAAGCGACTAAGCAAAGATCGCAGTGTGCAGGCTCCGCCCAGCGGCAAGAAGGTAAAAGTCCCTAAATTCGACAAGCTCAATAAGAAGATTTTGGTAGGTGTGGGTATTGCCGCGGTATTCTTGCTACTAATTCTGGCCTACGTGTTTTTGCCGACCGGTAAGGTTATTCTTACTGCCAAGGCCAACAAAACGCCAGTTAGTTTTCAATTTACGGCCGATTCGGGTACCAGCCAAAGTAACTTTGCAGCTGGCCAAATTGCTGCCCAAAAGCTCGAGGCCAATAAAGACTTAAGCGCTACCTATGATGCCACCGGCAAAAAGGACGTTGGCAGTAAGGCTAGCGGGCAGGTTAAGTTTACTAATGCTAACAGCTCGAACTCGGTTACAATTTCAGCCGGCACCGTTTTGAGCTCGGGTGGCAAGAATTTTAGCCTTGATTCGACTGTAAACGTGCCGGGAGCCACAGTGCAAGGCGGCAGTATTGTAGCCGGTTCGGCCAATGGCAACATTACAGCTACCCAAAATGGCGACAGCTACAATATGAGCTCGGCTACCTTTGCAGTCTCGGGCTATGGTGGCATTGGCGCTAGCGGCTCCACCAGTGGCGGCAGTAGCAAAACCGTAACTGTGGTAACGGCCGACGATATTGCCAACGCTCAAAAAACGGCTCTAGCCCAAGCCGAAAGTGGCAACAAACAAGAGGTTGCCAGTAAGGCCAGCAACCAACAAACCGTCTTAAGCGATTCGTATAGGGCTACAGTGGTAAACTCGCAACCCTCGGCAGCCGTTGGGGCCGAGGCTGGTTCGGGCACGCTCAATATTAAGGTAGCCTACACAGTCTTTGCAGCCAACAACAAAGACCTCGATGGCCTATTCGATGCTCAGGTAAAGACTAAGATTCCTGGTGGCACCCAGATTTATCAAAATGGCCGAGCCGATGCCAGATACACAAATGCCAAGCTGGTGGGCGATAGTCGGGTTCAGCTTACAGCCGACACCAGCGCTTACTATGGTGACACTATCGATACCACCCAAGTGGCCAAAGACGCCGCCGGCAAAGCCAAGAAAGACGTGTCCGATAAGGTTAAGTCACAATACCCACAGACCACCAATGTACAGGTTGAGACTACTCCAGCGCTCGACCCCAACATGCCGTTTTTCTCGAGCCGTATAAAGGTTGAAATAATTGCCGACACCAGCGGCTAAAACAACTAATTAAGTATGGTTAATTCAAAAAAGATTGCAGCCTGTGAGCTAGCCTTCGATCATGGCTTGGTCTGGATAGGCGTAGCCCTGAGCCGAGCTGGTGAAGCCACGGCCGATTCTTTGGGCAATATTAATGCCAAACAAGATGTTCGGCCCCAAGTTAAACACTTGCTCGATAGGTTTAATCCAGATGTACTGGTGGTGGGCCGACCGCGTAATATAGAGGCCAATAACACTGCTCAAACCAACCTAGCCGAGAGTTTTGCCTCAGGTTTAAGGCAGTTTGGCCGGCCGGTAGTTATGCAAGATGAATTTATGAGCAGTCAGGCGGCTGACGAACAAATAGATAAAAGATTGCCTTTGCATAAGCAAAAGCAGCAACGCAACGCTTTGGCCGCCCAGGCAATACTGGAGTATTATTTACATGAAACAAGTTGAAAAATCTAAAAATTCAAAGCCCAGGCCCATATTTGTGCTTTTGGCCGCTATAGCGGTGCTTTTTAGCCTGTTTTTACTCGGACTCGTTGCATTGGCGGGCTGGCAACTAACGCAGCCTTACGGGGCCGAATCCGCTGGCCAGCGGACGGGCAAGACCTTGGTTACAGTTAATGAGGGTGATTCCAGCTCTAAGATAGCCAGCAATCTGTTCCAACAAAAGCTGATAGCTAACCCGTGGTTGCTGGAGATAATGCTAAACCTAGGCCCCGCCCGCGGGCGCATCAAGCCCGGCCCGTATCTGATTCAGCCAGGAACCAATATGTATCAGCTGGCGACTATGCTAAGCCGTGGCCAGATAGCAATTATTAAGCTGACTTTTCCAGAGGGCCTAACCATCGAAGAGCTGGCTAACAGGTGGCAAGCAGCGGGCTTAGGCTCGCGCCAGGACTTTGTTAGTGCCACCCGCCAAGCTTACAATTTTAACTTCTTAAGCGGCACAGTGCCGGCCGGCAACCTCGAAGGCTATCTGTTTCCGGCTACTTATAAGGTAATATACGGCACCCCGGCTGCAGGCTTGGTACAACAGATGTTGCAGGCTTTTTCAGATCAGGCCTGGTCGGTCTTGCAGGGTAGTCGGCCCCAAAACCTTAGCCCCAATCAGATACTAACTCTAGCTTCGATTATCGAAAAAGAGGCCAATACCTCGCAGGATCGCAAAATGGTAGCCGGGGTTTTCTACAATCGGCTAAAGGTCGGCATGAAGCTGCAAAGTGATGTGACCGTAAACTATGCTACCGGCAAGAAAACCACCAGCCCCGGCGATTTGCGAGTGAATTCTCCTTACAATACCTATTTAGCACCTGGCTTGCCGCCAGCACCCATAAACAATCCCAGCCTAGATGCTATTGAGGCCGCTATGAATCCTGCTCAATCCGACTATCTATTCTTTTTGGCTGACCAACAGGGCAATATTCGTTTTGCCACAACTAACGCCCAACATCAAGCCAATATTGAAAAATACCTGAACAACTAACATTTTGGCTTTTACAAAGGCAAAATAATCTAGTTGACGCCTCATTTGGTGCATGCTAGACTACACAACGTACCATTGTTAAGGATAACCATTATCCGAAGTGTGGAGTGGTGTAACTAAATCCAAAAATAATGTTGCCTGCTGGTACTTATCAGATCAGGAGATCTTAACTTATAAAAGGTCGAACATCTCCGGTCCGCTGATATGGTGGAGACAGATAAACCAACAGTCAAAATTCTCGCTTACCGAGAAAAAGGAGTTCTTTATTAGTAGAAAAGTCCTCGGTTTGCCTCTTGAAGTGCGCCGCGAGTCATTCGTAGGTGTGGGGCAGTTCCAAACCTTTTCTCAAACAAAAACTCAAAGCTCTGGCCAACAACCGGCCACATATACACAAGCCAAGAAAAAATTACGCGACCGAGTTCGCTCGCTCGTATTTAATAAGACCGAAAAAAAATCAATAGTTTTACGTCTAGGTGTTCACTCTAGTCTGCTTGGCCTAGCTTTGGCATTGGTGTTGGTAGGCAAAGTCGCCACCCAGCCCAAGCTGGCTTTGATTACATCGGGTGGGCAAAACGTTGGTTCTGGCGACCAAAGCTCCGAGATTGCCACTGGTGCAGTTTTGGCGGCCGATAGCCAGGGTGTGGTTGCTCAAGCCGTTAGTCAAAAAGCCCAAGATATGAACTCTCAGGTGGCTCTAAATACTGCCGCCGATGATTTCTTGACCAAGAAATCTCCAGTTCTCACCGCCGAGGGTCCGCGGACCATTAGTTCTTATACTGTTAAAGATGGCGATACCCTCAGTAGCCTGGCTCAAAAGTTTAACATTACTAGCAACACCCTTAAGTGGGTCAATGGTATAAGTGATGAAAATAGTGTTAAGCCTGGCGATAAGTTAACCATCTTGCCGGTTAATGGCGTATTGCTAACTGCTACTGGCGGCGAAGACATTGGCCAGCTAGCAGCCAAATATCAAGCCAATGCTGCCATGATCGATAGCTACAACAACCTTGAGGGCAAGGCTCCGTTGGCTGGTGTTCAGTTGATAATCCCCGATGGCGTAATTCAAGCTGCCCCAGCTTTAGTTGCTGCGTCAGCTCCAGCTACAGCCACACCAGCCCCCACCTTTGCTAGCAAGATTACCCTACCTAGCCTAAGCGGCAGCGGTAGCTTGAACAATGGCTACGCATATGGTTATTGTACCTACTATGTAGCCAGTCGCCGCAATGTACCAAATGGCTGGGGTGATGCTCGGTATTGGTATGGCCGGGCGGGGGCCAGTGGCTTTGCTACTGGTAGCGCACCTCGTGCAGGCGCAATAGCCTGGGATCAAAGAAACATCAACCATGTAGCCTATGTGGAATCGGTTAATGGTGACGGCACTATAACTGTATCGGAGATGAACTTTAATGGTGCTTGGAACCGCGTAACCTGGCGTACAGCCCCAGCTAGTCAATTCTTATACATTTATTAAAGTAAAACAAAAAAACAAAGAGCCCTTGCGAAAAGTCCGGGGCTCTTTTTTGGCTACAAAAGTTGGTAAAACGCGAAAGCCCCCAAAGGGGCTCGCTTGGTTGCGAACCCTTTCGGGGGCGGGTTGGGTGGGCTTGTAGCTCATCCTCGGGGTGAGAGCTCCTCGAGGAGCGGGTCTATCGAGCCTGTTGTGATGTAGGTCCGAACTAGACCCTCGATAACACTTGGTGCCACCAGGTAGGGGCCGGGCACGATTTCGACGGCTCGCCGGAGCGGGGCCAAGGCCCCAGTCAGAACTTGCCGAATGGACTCCGGGTCGGAGATACGCGCCTCATCGCGAACGATGGGGGCGAGAGATCCGCGCACGAACTCCTTCCAGCGGTCGCCGACTTCGGTGCTACCCATGGCGCCATCCTTGAGCCCCTTGCCGAGCGGACTCGTTGCTGGCGGCGTAAGCTCCTACCCACTTTTCGGCCGATGTCGCTGGATTCTCGGTGACGTAAGCCTCCAACCGACCAGATTCGCCGAACAGTTCAACGATCGCGATGGCCTCATCGATCGAGTCCTCGATCAATGGAAAGCCACTGTCCTTAGCGGTATAGACACCCCGACCCTCGATCTTGACCCCGAACCTTATGGAAAGGTTGTTGGGGTCTTGCGTTATGTCGACGGCTATGACCAGTGGTGTAGTCATTAGCAGAGCGACCAGATCACTGCCTAGAGGCAGTAACTGGCCGGTTCGCACGTCCTCACCACCGAAACTCTTGAGCCAGCTGAATTTCCCAGGCGTTACCTGGTCGATCCAGGGCAAGTCTTCCCACCGAAGCACTTTGACCTCAGTCCCGAAGCCTCTCTTTATGGACTGCATGTTGCTGCCTCCTAAAGGGCAAGAACGGATCTAGAGCGGTTCCCTAGAGTCTTGCAGATTATCCTACTTTTATGCTACAATGTCAAGCATGTTTACAGATGTAGCTACAGTCAAAGTTAAGGCGGGCAACGGCGGCAACGGCCGCCTGAGTTTTTGGCGTACACGCGGGAATCCAAAAGGGGGCCCCGATGGTGGTGATGGTGGTGATGGTGGCAATGTGGTGTTGCGAGCCGATCATAACACCAACACCTTGGCAAAATACCGTAGCTCCAAGCTCTGGGCGGCCACCGATGGCGGCCAAGGCGGACCTAGCCGCAGTCACGGCAAAAATGGTGGCGATGTGGTGTTGCCAGTGCCACCTGGTACAGTGATTTTTAACGGCGAAAAACAAGTTGCCGATTTAGCCGCCGATGGCGACGAAGCCATTGTGGCTTTTGGTGGCCGCGGCGGCTTTGGTAATGCTCACTTCAAAAGTTCGGTGCGACAAGCGCCCAAAATGGCCGAACTAGGCGAGAGCGGCGAAGCCAAGCAGCTCAAGCTCGAGCTCAAGCTGGTGGCCGACGTTGGTTTGGTAGGCCTGCCCAATGCTGGTAAGTCAACTCTGCTGTCGGTAATCAGTAACGCCAAGCCCGAGATTGCCAATTATCCATTCACTACCTTGGTGCCCAACTTGGGTGTTGTTGATGTTGATGAGCGTAGCTTCTTGGTGGCTGATATTCCCGGCCTAATTGAAGGTGCTAGCCAAGGTAAGGGCTTGGGTGATGAGTTTTTGCGCCACGTGGAGCGCACCCGGCTGCTACTGCATTTGATTGACATTAACGGCGAAGATTTAGCCAAAGATTACCAGACGATTCAAAAAGAACTATCTGGCTATGCGATAGATCTAAGTCGTGAACCCCAAATTGTAGTTGTAACTAAGTGTGAGAGTATGCCGAAAGCTGATGTCGATAAAAAGCTGGCTGAATTTATTAAAGCTACCAAGCTCAAAAGGACCGAAGTACTTTGCATATCTTCAGTGGCTGGCAAAGGTGTTCAGGAACTATTGCGTGCGACCAACCAAATGCTGCAAAAACTTAACGCCAAAACCGAAATTTCTGAAGAAGAGATTCCGGTCATACGGCTCGATGAATCCAAGGCTTGGGGTGTACACGCCAAAGACGATGTGTTTGTGGTAGCGGGCACCGAGCTCGAGGGCTTTGCCAATCGCACCAACTTCTCGCAATACCAAGCCGTACAACGGCTGCGACACATCCTAGATCGCAAAGGCGTGTTGGGGCAGATTCGCCGCCTTGGCGGTCAGCCTGGTGCCAAAATCAAGATTGGGGAGCACGAACTGGAATGGTAGAGATTAGTGTAAGTGGTATCTATATAATTGCCCAGGCCGAGCCCGATCTGTTTTCGCCCAAGAGTTTGGATCAGGGGACTCGGCTGTTGCTGGAATCACTGAATAAATTTGACTATTCGACCGCTCTCGATTGGGGCTGTGGCTGGGGCGCGATTGGACTGTATATGGCCAAGCTCAAACCAGAATCTAAGGTTGTCGCGCTCGATAGCGACATTGCCGCCGTTAAGGCTACCAAGGCCAATGTGGCTCAAAACCATATCGAAAACCTTGAGGTCGTGGCTAGCCATAGCTACGATGAGCTCGATTCCGAGCAAAGATTTGACCTGATTGCTAGCAATCCACCCACCCACCGTGGCAGAGAAGTAGTCGATACCATGATTGCCGAGGCCAAGGAGCGATTAAACGACGGTGGTGCGCTGGTGATGGTGGTGGAGGCTCGGCTTAAACCCTGGGTGGCCAGACAGATGAAGAAGGTTTTTGGTGACTATAGAATTCTAAAGCGCGGGCCTAAGAACGTAGTTTTGGTGGCTCGCCAAAACCCCTCCTCTTTGTCATCCTGAACTTGATTCAGGATCTGGATCTTTACCGTTCGAGGTTTATCGAGAACTATTAGTTCTCACTTCGCCTACCTGCCGGCAGGCAGGTTCGAACAATAAACTTTATACTTCATCCATCATACTTTATACTTAACTAGTATGGACGAATCCAAAGACAAACGAGCCAAAAAAGCCGACGACTTTTTTAAGAAAGAGATCAAAACTGCCGAGATCGAAAACCCAGCTAGGCTTAGCTATAGGGATGGTTTTAGGTTGGGATTTGGCTTTTTTATTGGCTTTGCTGCCGCCACCCTAATTCTGGTGCTGATAGTGTATGGCATAAATATGCTGTTTAAGCTATTCTAGTTGATTTTTGGCGATTTTCAGGTTAAAATTAGTTGCTATTGAGGGGCTATAGCTCAGTTGGCCAGAGCGCTTGCATGGCATGCAAGAGGTCGCCGGTTCGAGCCCGGCTAGCTCCACCATAAGTTATTATTTATAGAAAGCTCAAGCTTTCTATTCTTGTTTACACATGTTTAAATAAGTGCGATTCCATCTCGCCTCTCTGTATGGGAGCGGGGAGGTGAGATGGAACGTCCCTCACCTTTCTTGCCAAGGGAGGGTGAGACAAATGGCTATCAAGGTAGAAGAAGTGCCGCGCGATGCGTCGCAGGCCACGATCTTGCTGTGTTCGCGCTTACTGACCGACTTCGCTGACTGGCACGTGTTGCAGTGTGAACCATGGCAAGCACCGCCAGCCAGGCCGCGTGACGAAGCGTACGTGCGCGAGGTGCTGGCCGACCCCGAACAGTGGTTGCTGTTGGCTTTTCTAGAAGACAAAGCTGTCGGCATTATCCACCTCTCAGTGCATCACACTCGCGACAAGCCCGGTTGGCCCGATCATGACTACGGCTACATCGAAGCCGAATGGGTTCGACCAGTCAAGCGCCGGCAGGGAGTGGGCAAGGCCATGGTGGAAGCCACCAAGAAGCACTTTCGCACACTAGGTATCGATTCGATCGAGACCAATGTGTGGGGGTGGAACACGAAATCACGTGCTCTTCACGAAGCTAGGGGTGCACAGATCAAGAACATCAACTATGTGATCTGGCTCGAACCAGACACTCGACTCTGAGGATGGGGTGAGATGAAAGTTGTGCTAGATAGGTTCTGTCCCAACTGCCAGACGGTGTCGAATGTGCTCGAGACACGAAGAACCGCCGATGGTCACAAGCGCCGTCGTAGACAGTGCACAAGCTGTGGTAAGCGGTGG
Organism: Candidatus Saccharibacteria bacterium; assembly: GCA_016191105.1. Taxonomy (NCBI): domain Bacteria; phylum Candidatus Saccharimonadota; species Candidatus Saccharimonadota bacterium. Next base: position 37,984 of record JACPPH010000009.1, on the reverse strand, counting down.
ACATCCCACGACGAAATGGTGCTCACCCAAGAAAGCATCAGGGCCGCTGATCTCAAGGTGGGTTCTGTGGTCATTCTGAGCCGGAATCTGGCTTGGATCGAAGCTGTTTCAGCAACCGACGAAGGGGTTCGTATCAATCCTGCTGGCCTATCGTCCATTGTTCTAGATCCCGACCACCTGGTTGATGTAATCGGCCTTGATGTGGACCGAGAGTCTCGGGATCATCGCAATCGGTAGCGCCACTGGTTCAATCAAAATCCGAGTAGGGCCCGGGGATTCGTCCCCGGGCCCGAGTGCTTTTTGGGAATTATTTTTTGCGCTACAATGGCCACAATGAATGCAATCCAAAGCTGCCTAGAACTACGCAAGCAAGCATCGAGTATTGTTGCTGATGCTTTAAGTCGAGCCGAAGGCAAAAGCGAATCCCGAGCCGCAAAAGGGATTATTTCGGGTCTAGATAAAATTAAAAGTGCATCGAAAGGTTGGTACGACCCACCACCAAATGGTGTGGTCGTGTTGTTTGGCAACCCAGGCGAGAAATACGAAAGAACGCGTTTTGATAGCCTACGGCCTGAGAAGTATTGGCCAAGTCCAAAGTACAACTTCGAAAAAGAAACCGTAGGGCTGTTTCACGTGTCGCCTTTTTGGCAACGCACTGGCATTATTGCTGACTTCGGTGCTGCTATTTACACCGGTAGCGACAAGAAAATTCATAACCATATAGTTAATGGTCTTGGCATGGTCGAAGATTTGGCCGAATGCTCAAAAGTTGGCATGAGCTTTGAATCGAGGCGATAAGGTCGAGGTAAACAAACTCATTAGCAGCAAGCGAGTTTTTATAAATGCTGATGAGGAGAAAGTGATTCCAGCCACCATCGCCTTCACAGCTGAGATGAGAGTTAGGTCGGCCAACGATCCAAGTTTGCCAAACATTTACTTCCACACAATTGTTAGTTTTGTGAATGGTCAAAAAGCAATTACTAGCAATTTCAACCCTTTGTTTAGAGCAATCGGTATGAACTATATTAAGTCGAAGTTTTAAGTTACAATAACGATTATGAAGCGTATGACTTACGCCGGAGCGGGGGTAGATGTAGATGTCGAAGAAAAAGCTGCCGAGCTGCTGTACAAAGCAGCGCGCAAAACCTGGAGAAACCGAGAGGGAATCTTAGGCGAAGTTGTATTGCCGTTCGATGACTTTTCGGGCATTCGGGCTATTGATGCTGGCAAATTGCCGGCGGGCACCTTAATGAACCTAGGTTTCGACGGCGTGGGCACCAAGGCTGAGTTTGCCGACAAAGCCAAACGCTACGATACCTTGGCCTTTGATTTGTTAGCTATGGTTTGCGACGACGCTGTGATTCGTGGCGGTGAGCCAGTGATAGCCGGCTCTATAATCGACGTAAATACCCTGGGCGAAGACGACAGCCGCTTGATTTATGTTAAACAACTTACGGAAGGCTATGTAAAAGCCGCCAAGGCCGCCAATGTGGCCATCGTGAATGGCGAAATTGCCCAGCTCGGTAATCGTGTGGGGGCGAGCAAAGATTTTAGCTTGAACTGGGGTGCGGCGCTGGTGTGGTTTGCGCATAAGAGCAAACTAATTACCGGCCACAAGGTTAAGCCAGGTGACGCCATCGTGGGTTTGCAAGAAACCAGCCTGCGCTCGAATGGCATATCGTTGATTCGCAAAATCCTTAACAGCAAAGTCGGGCCAGACTGGCACAAGAAAAGGCTGAGGGGCAAGAAGCTAATTGATTTGGCACTGGCGCCTTCAACTATCTATTCGGCCGCAGTTGTAGATATGTCTGGGGGTTGGCAAAAAACTAACCCAGCCAAAGCCGGACTACATGCCCTAGCCAATGTTACGGGTGGTGGCTTGCCATCTAAACTGGAGCGGGCTCTAAGGCCAAGTGGCCTGGGTGCTGCTATATACGATCCGTATACACCAGTTGAGCTAATGTTACATTGTCAGCAACTGGGCGGCGTGAGCGATCGCGAGGCTTACCGCACGTGGCACATGGGCCAGGGGATGGTGATAGTTACGCCCGAGCCAGATAAAGCCATCGAAATAGCTAAAAGCCATAAATTGAAGGCCAAAGTTATTGGTGAGGTGGTGCCACAAAAAGGTCTAACTATAACCAGCACCGGTTACTACAACAAGGGCGAGAAGTTGGAGTTTAATGTCTAAGTACCAGCCAAAGTTTGCAGTGTTAGTAAGTGGCAGTGGCACCCTGGCTGACGCCATATTAAAAGCCGGATTGCCAGTTAAGCTTATGGTTGCCGATCAGCCGTGCAAGGCAGTTGATAAAGTTGCGCCAAAACACGAAGTTAAGGCTGTTGTAGTGAGCCGGCAAGATTATGGTTACATACCTAAAAAAGCCAAACTGGACCGCAAAGCATTCACTAAGGCGGTTGCTGAAGTTTTGCATAAAAATAAGGTAGACGGGGCTATATTGGCGGGTTGGGATACAATTCTTGATGCCTCTTTCTTTACTCCAAAAAACTTTTACGGCAGAGTACTCAACAGCCATCCGGCATTATTGCCAGCTTATAAGGGCATAGGCCATGCAGTGCCCCCACAAATTAAGGACAAAGTTAAAGTTTCGGGCACCACTATTCACGTAGCTAGTGCCGATGTCGATGGCCAGCCCTATTTGTTTCAAGAAGAGGTTAAAGTTTTGCGTGGTGATACCGTCGATAGTTTGCACGAAAGAATCAAGGTGGTCGAGCGTAGGCTGTGGCTGCAAGCCGTTTGGCAATGGTCTAGTCTGATCAAAGCTAATCCTAACTTTCGCTGGCCTGTCGTTAAGCCTTAAGCGTTATTTATGTCTCATAATGCTTATGGTATAGTGGTTTTAGCTAATATTTACTAATATGCCTGCAGAAACAAGAAGCCCAGCAAAAGGATCCGAGTCGTCATATAAACCTGGCACGCTCGAAGATCTAAAATCTATTGCAAGTGCCAATCGGGCCGAGAATGGTATGAGTGGCCAAGAAAGAGTAGGTCTTGGCAAGGACTTGATTAAAAGCGGCGCCAAAGAAATGCTTGGAGGTGCCAGACAGGCTAGCGGTGAATTTGTTAAGGCTAAGTCCGAGGCCTTTACAAAAAAGGCCTCTGAATTTCGACAAAATTTGAGTACATCTGCCGAGTTCGCTAAAGGGCAGTTGACAGCCAAGGGCATTGAGCTAAAAAGGTTTATGGGCCGCACTGCAGAGCAGGGGCGTAACGCTGCTGAGAGACTGGGCAGCGCAGGCAAGGAAAAATACGAGAACGCTAAAAAGTCTGTCGCCGAAAAGCGAGAAGCTATCCGCAATAAAGGAAGCGAGGTTTTGCAGTCAGCAAAAGATAAGGCCAAGGAGGCCAAGGCTAACTTAACTGAACGAGGACGTAACATTTTACCTAGACTTAAAGAGGCTGGCAAAAACGCCCTACTAGCTGGTGTAGGTCTTGGTGCAAAAGCAGGCGAGCGCTTAAGGGGCAATGCCAAAAATGCCATCGAAAACATACAAGAAAGTTACAAAAATCTAGACCAAAAACTAGAGGCGCGCGCCACGGAACGGAGCCAGGAACGACAGGAGCGTAGGGCCAGGGCAGAGATTCAGGCCGAAAAAGAACGAGTCCGTGAAAAAGCAGAACAGCAAAAAGCCCAGGTCGAAAGAATGGCCAAAGAAATGATTGCGAAAATTCTAGAGCAGGCCGCCGATGCTCGGGCTAAGCTTGATAAAAAAACAGAAACATTGAAGGGTATGCTGGCTAACGCCAGAGAGATGGATCTATCTGATAAGTTTAAGGCCGGTATTAAGGCCGAACAGGCAGAGGTCGCAAAACAAGGCGAGCAACTAAAACAAGACACCCAGGAGCGAATACAGGGAGTATTAGAGCGAAGAGATCAGTTAATTAAGTCTATAGAGAAGGCAGCCGAACTGAACAAAAATCGACTCGATGTAATGCTCGACAACTTAAACAAAACCAGAGAAAAAGAGAACAGCCAGTTGAGTCAGAAAGGCAATGTGTTCAAGGGCTTTATGAGGCGATCAGTTGGCTTGTTAATGCGTGGTGCTGCAAGAGTTGCTGAGAGTGTCGGCAGGGGGTTGAGACAAGGGGCTGAACGATTAAGTAATTCTGGCCAACAACAGCAAGGGGCCGCCGGCTAGCCGTTGATGTGTTAGAATAAGCATAAGGAGAAACGATGAACCAAGAAAATATCGATGCTATCATAGCAGGGTTGGGCCTCAGTGACCTGGACACAGAACAAAAAGAGCCCATTGTGGCTGCAATTACAGATTTACTAGAAACTCGCATGAGCGATGTTTTGTCTAAACAGATGAGTGATAGTCAGTATGCTGAATTCGAAAAGTTTCTAAAAGCAGGCGATGATGCCGCCGCCTGGCAGTACATTAGCCTGGTGGTGCCAAACTATAACGACCTATTGCAGGCCGAAATGGATAAGGTTAAGTCGGAGTTTGCCACTCAGGCTTCAGAGCTTGTACACGCAGCAAACGAACATAGACAGGCCGTGCAAGAATTGGCTCAACTAGACCTTGAACAGCCCGCCGAAGATACCCAGGCCACAACCGCCACAGCCCCTGCAGGCACTGCTAGCGGTTCAGCAGGTACACCACCATCCAGCCCGCTGGTTTAATAGAAACTCTTTTGCTTGTATCTATTATTCCATGGGTGAGATAATAATGGCATGTTCACAGCTATAGCGGCCATTATGATTTTTTTGTTGGCAGCTTTGCTGCTTTGGTTTGGCTGGCAGCTTGAGACCGGTAAACGTCAGCCTCACCCGAAAGACCACTTCTTCCCCATGTTTGGCCGAAATGTCGACTATGTGCTGGGTGTGGCAGGGCTACTGGCCGGGGTAGGTGTGCTAGTAGTTCTGGCTGGACTATTTGTTAAGAATAGCCCAGTGGTGCTAATCGGCACTGTATTAGTTGTTTCGGGCTTTGGGCGAGCCTATATGAACCCGAAAGCAGTTGGTCCAACCTGGGCGCGGCACAAAAAACACAGTCATTTGTAGTCACAGATACCAAAATTGAAAGTAGTATATAATTATGGTTATTATGGACTCATTACAGATATTCCTGCGTCTGCAACTCCACTCGCCAGCAAGCTGCTTATTTTTTACTTCGCAGCGTAGCTACGGCTATGCTTTGGCGCAAGAAAACAACCATCTTACTCGGCGATTGGGCTTTCGAATCTCGCAGGAGAATCTACAATGAGTCCATTGAAGAAGCGCCTCTATTTTGTGGCAGCTCGATATTTTCGTTTTTGGGCCAAGATCCAGTTAAAGCGCTGGCGCCCAAAAGTATTTGTGATTACTGGCTCCAGCGGCAAAACCACCATGCTTCATTTGGCTGAGGCGCAGCTAGGCAGCAAGGCTCGCTACTCGCATAAGGCTAACAGCAGTTTTGGTGTGCCATTCGATATCTTGGGCCTAAGTCGCAAGGAATTGAAACGGACAGAGTGGTTAAGTTTAATTTCCAAGGCACCATTTAAGGCATTCAAGGGCATACATAAACAGAGTATCTATGTGGTTGAGGTTGATTGTGATCGGCCAGGCGAAGGTAAGTTCTTGGCTGAGCTATTACGACCGAATGGTGTAATTTGGCTATCCAGCACCCAAACCCATGCTATGAATTTCGATAAGCTGGTTAAAAGCGGTAAATTCAACAATGTCGAGCAAGCGATTGCTTTTGAATATGGACACATCTTAAGAGCAACATCGGAGCTTTCAATATTAAATCGAGATAACCCGGACATAACTAAACAGAGTGAACCCGGACTGGGGCCAAAAGAGAATATTCTGGTTTCTAGTAAAAACATAGTTAGCTACCGGCCAGGTCTAGAGTCCACAATATTCACCCACGAAGGAAACTTTAAACAATTACCAAAAGAGTTTACCATTCCATCGCTAGTTCCTGAGGAGGCTGGCCTATCAGCTCTCGCTACTTTGATACTTTGTTTCAACCTTAACTTTAAGTTCGACAAGGATTTCAAGAACTTTCTGCCCCCACCAGGTCGCAGCTCAGTCTTCAAAGGCATTAAAAACACTACCTTAATAGACGGCACCTACAACGCCTCGTTAGATGCGGCTGAGGCCATCTTGAATATGTTTGCTAGCCTCGATGTGCCTAAAAAATGGGTAGTAATTAGCGACGTTTTGGAGCAGGGCGAAAGTGAGCAAAAAGTGCACCAGCAGTTAGCCCGCGACATTGCAAAGTATAAGTTTGATAAGATTATTGTTATGGGGCCACGTTGCAAAAAGTTCTGTTCGCCAGTTTTGACCCAACTCAAGGTCGAACACACTGCTGTGAAGACACCGCGCGAGGTTTTAGACATACTAGAGTCAGAGCTAACAGGTGGCGAGACGATTCTATTTAAGGGCACCCGCTTTTTAGAAGGCGTAATTGAGCACCTACTAAAAGATAAGGCCGATGCCGCAAAGCTATGCCGACGTGAGGCTGTTTGGGTAAAACGCCGAAGGGCTTGGGGACTATAGCTATGAGGCCAAGAATCTATGTTGTCCACGGCTGGGCTTATGACCTTAGTAAGTGGGAAAAGCTTATGACGTATCTGAAAAGCAAGGATGTTGAGCCCACCATGCTAAAAGTTCCTGGCCTCACTGCTCCATCTAAAGAGATTTGGGACTTGCAGAAGTATACTGATTGGCTGAAAGATCAAACCAAGTCAGCCAAGCAGCCATTTGTATTAGTCGGTCACTCCAATGGTGGCCGTATATGCGCCAATTTTGTAATCCAAAATCCTGAGCGAGTTAGACAACTCATATTAATAGATAGTGCTGGCGTACACCACGATCAAGCAACTCTAAAACTGCGCCTGCGAATGTTTAAAGCTGCTGCCAAAGCCGGCAAGAAGATTACTCGCTCACCCAAGCTAAAAAAACTACTATACAAAGCCAGCCGAGCTCATGATTACGAACGTGCGCCAGAAAACATGAAGCAGACCATGGTTAACCTGCAGCGTGACAATAAGAATCTGCATTTTGAAGAAGTAAGAGTGCCCACAACCATTATTTGGGGTGAAGACGACAAGTTAACCCCTTTGAGTGATGGTAAACAAATTCATGAGCAGATCAAGGGCTCAAAGCTCCAAGTGATTAAAGAGGGCCGACACTCACCGTTCTATACCAACCCAGAAATTGTTGGCGATACCATTCTGGAGTTGTTGAGGTGAGCATTTTCAACTCCCTGGGCTCAAATTATAGTGCCTCAGAAATCTGGCGGGCTTTCTTTGGGATTGGTTCTAAAACGGCCACACAAGAACTCACAGGCGAACTCGAAAAAACCTATGCTGGTAAGGCGCTACTGACATACAAAGGTCGCGAGGCTTTGCAGCTAGCAGTCAAATTAAGCGATCTACCGAAAGGCTCAGCAGTTGCAATTAATGGCTTTACTTGCTATGCGGTCTATCGAGCAGTGACTTATGCCGGGTGCGAAGCGGAGTTTGTCGACATAGAGCCTGGCGGACTACAATTCTCTGCAACTCAACTTGAGCAAGCTGTTAGTAAGAATGCAAAAGTTAAGGCGGTGATCATTCAAAATACTCTTGGCGTGCCGTGCGATATTGCCGGTATCGAAAAAGTTTGTAAAGAGCACGGGCTTGTTTTGATCGAAGATTTGGCCCACGGTGTTAAAACCAAATATGCCGATGGGCGCGAAGTCGGCACTGTTGGTGATTTTGCCATGCTCAGCTTTGGCCGCGATAAGCTGATCGATGCGGTGTCGGGCGGGGCACTCGTGGTTCGCACCGGCAAATACCAAAAGCTAGATCAATTTAGGCTGTCTAAGCCGCCAGCCTCAGCCCGCATGCGCGACTGCTTGTACCCAATACTAACTTGGAAAGTCCGAGTTTTTTATGGCATTTTTGGCATAGGAAAACTCTTGCACAGTTTGTTCAAGAAACTTGGTCTGCTTTCGCGCTCGGTCGACGCCGAATACTACGAGGGTCATGCTATTTCTGCATGGCAGGCCAGGCTCGCCCTAAACCAGTTCAAAGACTTGTCCTCGGAACTGAGCCGACGTCAGAATTTGGCCAAGGTCTATGCAGATAATTTTGATAGTTCAGTACAACTTCTGGCCTCGAGTAAACTTGCTAAATCGTCATGCTTGCGCTTCCCAGCAGTCGTTAAGGATCGCGATAAGGTTTTTGCCGAGCTGGCCAAACAATGCATATATATAACTGATACATGGTACGACACACCAATCGCACCACCTCGCTATATGAGCGCAACTACCTACAAAACCGGCCAATGCCCCAATGCCGAGAAGCTGTGCAGACAAATTATTAATCTGCCAACTCACAGACAGATAACTCCCGGCCTGGCTCAGAAAATAAGCGAAGTTATAAACCAATGCCAGCAATAACAATTAAAACAATTGAAGAAGAGAAAGTTTGGGAGGCTTTTTTAGCTAAGCACCCTGAGGCTAATTTTTTACAATCGTGGTATTGGGGTGAATTTAACAAATCTCTAGGCAAAAATATACATCGCCTAGGCTACTTTGAAGGAAGTAAGCTGGCAGGTGTGATGTTGAGTGTAACCGAAGCGGCTCGGCGTGGACGCTATATGGCGGTTGCTGGTGGGCCAATATTAGATTGGCACAACCAAAACCTGGTGAGGATCTGGGCTGAATCTCTGCGGCAGCTGATTAACGATCAAAAGTGTGTATTTGTCCGGGTTCGACCGCAGTTAATCAGCAATGACTTTGCGAAAACTATCTTTGCTCAAGCCGGCTTTCGGCCGAGTCCAATGCACCTCTCAGCCGAGTTAACCAGCCAACTTGATCTTAGCAAATCCGAAGATGAAATTATGGCAGATATGCGTCAGCAAACCCGCTATGAGATTCGCAAAGCCATCAAGCAATGTGTAAAAGTTAGCCAGTCATCGAGTCCTCAAGATCTTAAGGCCTTTTATGATCTACAGATGGAGACGGCCAAGCGCCAGGGTTTTGTGCCGTTTAGCTATGACTTTCTAGAGAAGCAATTCAGGACCTTTGCCGAGCACGACATGGCTAAACTCTATAGCGCACATCGCGACGGCAAGTTGTTGGCCCAAGCATTTGTGATATTTTATGGGGAAGAGGCTGCTTATCATTATGGTGCCAGCACTCTTGAAGGCCGCAAGTATCCTGGCGCACCGCTTATTCAGTGGCAGGCTATTCGTGAGGCCAAAAAGCGCGGCATGAGTCGCTATAACTTCTGGGGGGTAGCGCCGGCGGGCGAGGCTAGCCACAGATTCCATGGGGTATCGGTCTTCAAGCGCGGCTTTGGTGGTGAAGATGTCGAGTATTTGCACGCCCAAGACTTAGTGGTTAACAAAACTAAGTACGCTTTGAATCTGGCTGTGGAAGTTGCCCGCAAAAAAATCCGACATGTTTAAAAAAGTTTGTGAAACTAGCTTGACAGAGTACAACTATAAGCGTAATATCAGAATCGTTATGCGAGAATTTTTACTTAACCTACTTACTCTACTGGTGCCCCGTAAGGCGGTTAAGGTTCGTGTACGCGCTGATCGATAATAAATAGTTTTTCAAGAATCTGACCGCCGAAAGGCGGTTTTTTGTTTGTCTAGACAATCAGCTTACGATTCGTTCGTGAGCTGATAGCAAGGATAAGCACCAAGGGAGAGACATGAAGAAACAAGCAACCACACAACCGATTACAACCCAGATCAGCTCGACACCAGACAACACTCAGGTCGAGAGTGCAATTGGTCATTCCTGGCCGCCAGTCTGGCCAGCCTTTGACAAAGCTCGTTTTCCTGACGGCTTGGTGCCATACGCCTGAGCTCAGTCAGGACAGGTGCCCTTGCGGACGGCTTCGGGGTGGGAAACCACCCCGGGCCGTGTCCGTACTAAATTAATCTGATAGAATAAGGTCATTATGAAAAAATACGATCCTAAGTCAATCGAGCCGAAATGGCAAAAAATCTGGCAAGACACAGGCATTTATTCTGTCGACCTAGCCAGCAAAAATCCTAAGTTTTATGGCTTTGGTATGTTTAATTACCCAAGCGGCGCTGGTATACATGTTGGGCACGTACGCAATTACACGATTTCTGATGTAATAACTCGATTTAAGCGACAACAAGGCCATGCCTCGTATCAGCCAGTAGGTTGGGACTCATTTGGCTTGCCAGCCGAGAACTTTGCTATCAAGACGGGAGTTTCACCCCAAGAATCTACCAAAAAAGCTATCGCTAAATACCAAAAGCAATATCGAGCCATGGGCTGGGCGGTCGACTGGAGCAAAGAGATCAACACGACCGACCCTGAGTATTACAAATGGACGCAATGGATCTTTACCAAGCTGTTTGAGCACAAGCTTGCTTATCAAAAAGAAAGTGCTCAATGGTGGTGCGATCAGTGCAAGACTGTTTTAGCAGACGAACAGGTAATAAATGGCAAGTGTTGGCGTCATGACGGTCCGGATGATCCACTAGTAACCAAAAAGAACTTAAAGCAGTGGTTTTTTAAGATTACTGATTATGCCGATGAGATGCTCAAGGCCACAGATGATCTTAACTGGACCCAGTCGGTCAAAGCTTCGCAAAAAAGCTGGATTGGTCGTAGCCAAGGTGTTTTGGTTAAGTTTCCGATTGAGGATTCAAGCAAGACCATTGAAGCCTACACTACTCGAATAGACACAATCTACAGCGGCACGTTTATAGTGTTGGCACCTGAGAACCCACTAATCAAAGAGCTGTCTACAAATGACAAGCAAGCCGAGGTTGAACAATACACCAAGCAGGCTGTGGTTAAGACCGACGTTGACCGTCAAGAGGCCAAAGAAAAGACCGGTGTTTTTACTGGTAGTTATGCAACCAACCCGGCCAGTGGTGAAAGAATGCCGATTTGGGTAGCTGACTTTGTGTTGGGTGGCTATGGCACAGGCGCGGTTTTTGGTGATGGCCACGATGAACGCGATGTGGAATTCGCTATGAAGCATAAGATTCCACTCAAGACCTCGGTTGAGCCTGTAACTGGCAGTGAACAAAAAGAGCCTAAAGAAAAGGGCAAGATTGTGGCCTTGGTGGAAAATGCTAAGGGCGAAGTTTTGACCATAAACTGGGGTCCAAAGCTTGGCGGGCGCTTACTGGTTGGCGGTACGGTCGAAGAGGGTGAAGATCCGGTTAAAACCGCCAAGCGCGAAGTAGCTGAAGAGACTGGTTACGCAGACTTAGAGCTGATAGAGATAGGTGACGAAACAATTCACCACCACTACTATGCGCATTCCAAAAAGCAGGCCACAATTGCCCACACTAAGGCTGTCCATTTCCGATTAAAGAGCGATAATCGCCAAAGCCAACAGCTCGAAGATAATGAAAAAGATAAGTTTAAGGTTGAATGGATCAGCAAAGACAAAGCCGAAACAGAGGTGGTTGATCCCCTGCATCGCTACGTATATGACAAGTTTGTTGCCCGCATGGTATTTACTGGCGATGGGGTGCTTTACAACTCTGACCAATTTGACGGCATGAGTTCGGTCCAAGCCCGAGAAAAGATTACTGAATTCTTGAGCAAAAAAGGGCTGGCTAAACCAGAAGTGCAATACAAGATGCGCGATTGGCTGATTAGCCGTCAGCGGTATTGGGGAGCACCAATTCCAATTATTCACTGCGAAGAACACGGTGCAGTAGCAGTCCCTGAAAAAGATTTGCCAGTGTTGCTGCCCGAAATAAAGGACTACCAGCCTACCGGCGGGAATGTATCGGTACTGGCGGGCGTAGAAGGCTGGGTAAATGCTCCCTGTCCGACATGTGGAAAGATGGGTAAGCGCGAGACCGACACCATGGATGGCTACGTTTGCTCTAGCTGGTACTTCTTGCGTTACTTGAGTCCACACGACGATACTCAAGCCTGGGACCCAGCACTTACAAAAAAATGGATGCCCGTAGATTTTTACAATGGCGGCGATCATGCTACGGCTCATTTGCTGTATGCACGATTCTTCACAAGGTTTTTCCACAAACTTGGCTTAGTGGACAGCCCCGAGCCATTCGACAAGATGGTCTACAATGGCAAAATCAAAGCCCCGGACGGCTCGGCCTTTAGTAAAAGCAAAGGCAATGGTGTTGATCCATTGGAGGTGATTGAGCAAAACGGTGCCGATGCTTTACGGCTGTACGAAATGTTTGCTGCCCCTGTTGAGCAAGATGTACTTTGGGATCCACAAGGTGTACCCGGTGCATATCGTTTCTTGAGTCGAGTCTGGAGCTTGACCCAGGCTTACATGGCAGCGGAAGGTAACAAAACTGAACCTATAGCCGGCACTGCCATTACAAGGTCTGCTCACAAATCAATCAAAAAAGTTACTCAAGATATTGGGGGCGAAAAGTTCAACACCGCCATAGCTGCAATTATGGAGGCGACCAATGAGTATTATAAACACAAGAGTGATTATAGTGTGCAAAAGTCGCCAGAGTGGACGCTTGCAATAGAGAGCTTGCTGCAAATCCTTGCGCCGTTTGTACCTCACATAGCCGAGGAGTTGTGGGAGCAGCTTGGCCGCACCGAGAGCATCCATTTGCAGTCTTGGCCCAAGTACGATCCAGAATTAGTAAAAGATGACGTGGTTACAATTGTAGTGCAGGTAAATGGCAAACTACGCGGGGAGTTTGTGGTTGAGGCTGGCGCTGATGCCAAAGCCATTGAAACTGAGGCCCGCATTAAGAATGACGAACTTAGCTGGACTAGTGGTGCCGAGATTGTAAAAGCTGTAGTTGTGCCAGGTCGATTAGTTAACTTTGTGACCAAGCAATGAGTGAACTATATTCTGCCGATACTACGCCAGAAAAGCGCCAGGAGTTTTTAGAAACTGCCGATGTAGAGAACGAACAAACTTGGCAAACAGTTTATGCACTAGCACGAGAGTCAGAAGAAAGGGGTTTAGAAAAAGGCCTAAGAGGCATATCGGCCGACCAACTCATTGGTTTTGCAGAGGCAGTTCGTCATTTAGATACGCCAGTGGAACGCTATTTACAGACGCTAGAGCCCAGCCCTACTGGCAAGCTCTGGTTTGATGAGCTTTATGGTTTCAGCAGCCCAACAATTGTAGAGAGCATCACTGACTTTATGCAAAAGGTTATAAATAGACACCGGGCAAAACTTGGCCAAGGCATTGATTTGGGTACGGGCACCGGTGTGTTGGCAAAGAGGCTAGCGGGTTTTTGTGATTCTTTTGCAGGGCTCGATCGAAGCACAGAGTTTCTCACTATTGCCCGCGAGAGAACAAAAAATAAGATTGGGCTGGTTGCAGCCGACGTAACCAGGTTGCCTTTTAGAGATGAGAGTTTCGATCTTGTTACTAGTTGCGGACTGATTTTCTCGCTTGACCGAACAAAATCAATTGATTTTATTACTGAACTATCGCGGACCCTAAAATCCCCCGGCGTCTACATGGACGGCTTTGTTACTGGCAGCCATGGCGATGTTTTAAGGAGCTATGCCAGCTGGAAAGATTCGCTAGCTGACATGGTGGTAGATACGGTGTCGGGTCGGTCGGAAATTACAGACCGGCTATCCTATGCAGACTCAGAGTTTAACGAACTCAAAGAACAGCTGGGTCTGGATTACAACACAATACCCATGGGGCCAGTCAGAGGGTCGACTGGCCAAGCGGTATTAAGGATGATTACCAAGCAATGAGCGAATATACAGTTTCAGACGCAACGCAAAATGACGCGGTTGCTATAGGGCCGATGCATTTAAAATCTTGGCACGAGACCTATATAAATCACGAGCTTGGAATTAATTCTGCATTTATTAATGAAAAAATGGGCAAGGTCGCCAAAGAAGAGGGTAACGAGTTTCGACGTAAGCGCATAGCCGAAGCCCAGGCCAATCCAGAAAAAGTTATGTATAAGGTTGTTAAGAACAAAGCTGGTGAGGTAGTTGGCTTTTTTATTGCCGAAAAAATAGATGAGTTTAATGATCTGCAGGCGATCTACCTATTAGATTCTGCTAAAGGCAGCGGAATTGCTAACGAGCTTATGGATGGTTTCTTAGCCTGGCTGGATCCGGCCAAACCTTCAAAACTGGCAGCTGCTGCTTACAACGATAGAGCACTACGCTTTTACCAGAGATACGGTTTTGCTAAAACCGATAAAGAGTTACCTCTGCACCACGATAAGATGCCCACCGTAGAGATGGTACGCCCGGCCGATAAGTAGTTGCTAAATAGCCCAAAAAGTGCTAGAATGATTAGCGAAATGCTTCAAATAGAGCATTCGGTGTCGCAAAAAATCAATAAAACCCGACATCGTGTCACAGATCCCAAATTGCATCGTAATTATTTAAGTATGCAATTGGGGCAATAGACATCTCGCTGAAGCGAGATAAGCGCTCAATCACTAGCATGGTTAGATCAAATAAAAGGAGGCATGCTCATGCCTGTACCCAAAAAACGTCGCACTAGTGCTACTCGCGGCCAGCGTCGGAGTCACGACAGCTTGGCAGCAGTGCAGTTGATGTACGAGAAAAACAGTAAAACTAACTTGCCGCGCAGATTGCACAAGGCAGCTGCTCTCAATATGGCAAGAGTCCGCAAAGCCAGTTAACAGTAATGGCCAGCAATCGCCATTTATGTCGAATAATTGCCTTACAGAGTCTATACGAATACGACTTTCGCAGTGCCTTGGAAATGACCGAACTCAAGACCAGTATCGACGAGATCCTGGCCCGTAACATTGCCGTTTACGAAGATGCTGCCGGTGAGAAAGATTTTATCGAGGATCTTGTGCGCGGCACCATTCGAGACCAAAAGAAGATTGACGACATAATTACACCGGCAGCACCAGAATGGCCGATTGAACAAATTGCCAAGGTCGACAAAGCCATATTGCGTATGAGTATTTACGAACTAATGCTTAAGCGCGATGTTCCGCCCAAAGTTGCCATTAACGAAGCTGTGGAGTTAGCCAAGGCCTTTGGTGGCGAAAACTCCAGCAAGTTTATTAATGGCGTGCTGGGTACGATTTATCGAAAGAGTGATTTTTATGAACCAGAAGAAGACAAAAAAGCTAAGGCCGAAGCCAACACTCCAGACAAGTCCGAATCCAAACCAGAGTCAAAAACCAAAACCGACTCCACAGATTCAACAGACGACTCCGAGCAACAAGCAGAAGCCAAATAGGCGCCGGCGCAAGCCAAGCCAAAACAACAATCGCGCCAAAGCCATCCGTGAGTATACGGCCGGCGGCATTGTTTATCGCTTTGTCGATGGCGAACTCCAGGTGCTCTTGCTGCAAGATGTAAAAGGCCGCTGGAGTATTCCAAAAGGCCATGTTGAATCGGGCGAAACCCTAGAGCAAACTGCGCTGCGTGAAATTGGCGAAGAAACCGGTCTGCACGAGCTTAAGATTGTTGAGAAACTCGACAAGATTCACTTTTTTTATCGCATGAATGGCAAGCTGATATTTATGACAACCTTTGTATTCATGATCGAATCACTCGATCACACCGAGGCAGTGGTGCCAGAAAACTCCGAAGGCATAGTGGCTGTTAAGTGGTTTGAAGCCGAAAAAGCTTATGAGATACTGGAATACAAAGCAACAAGAGTAATTTTGCGAGAAGCTATTAATCGTCTGGAGGCCAAAGCCCGTGTTTAATCAAGCCGAAGTTGAAAAAGTGCTGGGCATAAAGTTTAAAGATGCCGAACTAGTAAAAACGGCTTTTACCCACCGAAGCTATCTTAATGAGCACCGTCGAGCCAAAATTGAACACAATGAGCGATTGGAGTTTTTGGGCGATGCTGTGCTCGAATTGGTAGTTACCGACTATTTATTCTGCAGCTATCCCGACAAACCCGAAGGCGAACTAACCAGCTGGCGATCGGCTCTGGTAAAAACTGAGAGTCTAGCCGAACTGGCCGAGATCTTAGGCCTAGGCCAATATCTGCTCATGAGTCGCGGCGAGGCTAAAAGCGGCGGCCGAAACCGGGTAGCTCTTTTGGCCAACCTAGTTGAGGCCACGCTCGGAGCCATTTATATGGACACCGGCTACGATGCTGCAAGTAAGTTTATTCATGATCATATAATTGTAAAGCTCCCTGGAATTTTAAAAGAGGGCGCCCATATTGATGCCAAAAGTCATTTTCAGGAGATCGCGCAGGAGCGGGACGGCATTACCCCTAGCTACCAGGTGCTCGAGGAGTCTGGCCCAGATCACGACAAGCAGTTTATAATGGGTGTTTACTTGGGCAAAAAACTGCTTGGCAAGGGTGGCGGCAGCAGTAAACAGGCTGCCCAACAGGCCGCCGCCGCCAAGGCGCTCGAAAAGTACGAAAAATAGGCCTTCCTCAGCCCCACCTGTAGACCCTTGACTTTTCAGGTTAGTTCAACTACAATTAACCTCATTGTTTTTAAACCTACACTTTAACTTAAGGAGTATATGGTAGTAATTCGTTTGTCCCGAGTGGGCCGAAATAAATATGCGTTATACCGAATTGTAGCAGCCGATAAGCGCCGGGCTGCTACAGGCAAGTTTTTGGCGGTTTTGGGTACTTACAACCCACACACCAAAGAGGTAAAACTCGACAAAGACGAGATTGCCAAGTATCTGCAAAATGGAGCTCAGGCCTCAGATCGTGTACTTCGGATTTTGAAAGCTAATGGCGTTGATCTGCCCAAATGGGCCGGGATTCATGATCGCAATAAGAAGTCTAAAAAGAGCGAAGAAAAGAAAGACGAAGCAGTAGCCAAACCCGAAAATCCGCCAGCTGGTGGAGAAGCCGAAGTGGCTGAAGCCACGCAAGAAAACGCTGAGGCCAAAGCTGCCACAGTCGATGCCCCAGAAACAGCAGCCACAGAAGAGAAAGTTGTCGAAGATGTCAAAAAAGCTACCGAAGACGTAGCCGACGCGGCCGCCAAAGCCGACAAAGAAGCTAAGGCTTAGCACCAAAAGTAAGCACTAGCCAAATAGAACTTTTACGTCTACAATATCAGTAAAGATTAATAAGGAGACTCTCCCAATGGCCGACATTGATCAGGAATTTGTAGAATTCGTTGTAAAGGCAATAGTCGATAAGCCCGACAAAGTCGAAATTAGTCGCAGCGTCGATGAACGTGGCGTGCTTTTAGAGCTCACGGTCGACCCCGAAGACATGGGCAAAATTATTGGTAAAAGTGGTGCCACAGCCAAATCGATTCGCACCCTATTACGTGTGCTTGGTGCCAAAAACGATGCTCGTTTTAACTTAAAGATTGTTGAACCAGAAGGCTCTGAACGTCCGGTAAAAGAAGAGGTTGAGGAGGCCAACGAAGAGGCCGAGCAAGAGGCGGCAGCCGAGCCAGCTGCCGAAGAAGACACGTCTGAGAACAAAGCCGAGGATATTAAGGCCAAAGCCAGAGAAGGCCTCGAAGACCTCGATTTGGACGTGTAAACACCCGCATTTTGTCATTCCTGCGTAGGCAGGAATCCAGTCTACGGCTTGTGCAGCCAGCACTTCTTTGTAGCCAAAGAAGCAAAACTTCTGGCATGGACGCAATGCTAGCAGCATTCAAATAGTTTAACTTCTTGTTCTGCGGAACTCGTCCGCCAGTAGGCAGACTCAGGCAGTCCTCGAAGATAGAGCGCTAAAACTATTCTTAATTGCCGATTGCTTTAATGCCGGCGATCAACAAAAAAGGTATAATTACTACAAATGAAAATATTTATCGTTACACTCTTTCCAGAAATGTTTGAGGGGCCGTTTGCCCACAGCATGATCTGGAAGGCTCGGGAAAGAAAGTTGGCGCAGATCGAACTCGTGAATCTGCGCGATTTTGGATTAGGATCACGCAAAACGGTTGACGATACGCCCTATGGTGGCGGGGCTGGCATGGTGCTCAAGCCTGAGCCAGTCTTTGCTGCGGTTGAGAGTGTGAAGAAGAAAGCGCCAAAGGCCAAAGTTATTATGATGAGCCCGCGTGGCAAAAAGCTCACTCAGTTAACCGTAAAATTATTGAGTAAAGAGAGTGATTTGATTATTCTGTGTGGCCACTACGAAGGTTTCGATGAAAGAATAATGGAGATTGTTGACCAAGAGATTTCGATCGGCGACTATGTGCTGACCGGCGGCGAACTACCAGCCATGGTGCTGGTTGATTCAGTGGTGCGCCTAATTCCTGGTGTGTTGGGCGACAAGGCCAGCCCCGAAGAAGAATCATTTAGCCAAGGCCTGCTAGAATATCCACAATACACGCGGCCTGATGAATTTCGGGGCATGAAGGTGCCAGAGATTCTTAAGGGTGGTAATCATGTAGAGATTAAAAGGTGGCGCACCGAGCAGTCGGTAGTAAAGACCAAAGCCAATAGAGCTGACTTAACCGACTTTTAGCCAAAGCCGCTTGAGCTTGAGTTATTACTGGTGCGATGACAGAATTATGGTGGCGATAAACTTCGCTAAACGTTCCAAGGACAACCCGAGGAGGGGATGCAATGAGCAAGACCGACGAAACCAACGACGAAAAGGCCAACATCGACGAGCAGCTGCCCGAAGAGATCACGATCACGCTGAAGCGCAATGAGGTGCTGCGTTACGGCGAGAACCCACATCAGCTCGGCGCTCGCTATTCGGTAGTGGGTGGGAAGGGTGGCTGGTGGAACACAGCCGTGCAACATGGCGGCAAGGAAATGAGCTTTCTCAACGTCGCTGATGCCGATGCGGCCTGGCGGCTGGCTTGGTCTCTCGGCAACGACCCGACAGCCGTGGTGATCAAGCATGCCAACCCGTGCGGTGCGGCAATTGCGGGAAGCATCACGGCTGCCTACAAGGCGGCTCATGCCTGCGATCCAGTGTCTGCCTATGGCGGCATTGTGGCTCTGAACCGCCCGGTGACTCTGGGTATTGCCAGGGCCATCAAGTCGGTCTTCACCGAGGTGATGATCGTGCCGGGATTCGAAGACGGCGCCAAAGAGCTTCTACTCAAAAAGAAGGACATGCGCCTGATCGAAGCCAAGCCACCCGGCTCACCGCCACCTCACATCATGAGGCCAATCGACGGTGGCTACTTGGTGCAGACGCCTGATCCAGTCACGGTTGATCCCTCGGCCTGGAGGGTGGTTACCAAGAAGAGGCCGACCAGGTGGCAATGGCGAGATGTCGAGATGGCCTGGCGAGTGGTTGCCAAAACCACTAGCAATGCCATCGTTCTGGTCATGGGTCAGAAAGCCGTCGGCATCGGCTGTGGTCAGCAGAACCGACGTGATGCTGGCAATCTGGCCTGTGAGAAGGCTGCCGGCCGAGCCAAAGGCGGCGTGTATGCCAGCGATGCGTTCTTCCCGTTCCCCGACGGCCTCGACGGCGCTGTCGAGGCCGGCGCCGCTGTGGTGATCCAGCCCGGCGGCTCAATTCGCGACGACGAGGTGATTGCCGCGGCCGACGAGCATGGCCTTGCCATGGTCTTCACCGGCGAACGCCACTTCAAACACTAGGCGAGCCGGATGCCAACTCGCTACAAGTGCCCGTGCGGCAACAGCAACGACTTCGAAGTTGTTCGCACAGTCCGAACCAAAGTGTTTAGACACTTCGGGCTGGGCAAGGACGACGGGTTCAACGATGAGGATTCGGAGGTTCTGAGGGACGTGATCGAATCGGTGACTTGCATCGTCTGCAACGGACAGGCCGAGGAAGTTCCAACTGAATCGGCTACAACTGAATAAGTCTATGTGGGGCCACCCAACACTCCGCTTGGTGGTTTCATATCGGCAAGGGCGGTTCTGGAGTTTCGACTCCGGAGCCGCCCTTCGCATTTTGGCTATAAATTACTTATTAGCTTTTTCTTCTTTACGTTTTTTGGCCTTTTCGACCGCCCGTTCACCAGCCCGGCGAACCAAAATGTTAGCAAAAGCTACGATTATGCCAATGCCGCCTAATATATAGAATATCGTAAATATCTTGCCAGTGTTGGTGCGGGGTACTATGTCGCCATAGCCAACCGTAGCCAGGGTAACAGTACTAAAGTAAAAACTGTCGACCCAGCTGAGGCGCTCGGTATAGTGGTAAAATATTGAGCCGCCCAAAAGCGTACAAAAGGCTACTAGCCCAACGACTCTGAGTAACTTTTTAGTGCCAATCTTTGCAATTGGATCCATATGTATACATTGTAGCATTAGGCGTGTAGATCTGGAAAATTGATTGCGTTTTTGTTAAAATACACAGGTTCTATTGCTCGCTGTGCTTATGTGATTTCATGGCAAGATAAAGGAATGAGATTCTAGCCGATTTAAATTGTCGAAGAAATTTGAATCGAAGTGGAGTAGTAAAGTAAAAGCATATATAACAAATGGTATATTTGCTATATTAGCCAAAACTTTGCTAAAACGTTGGGGCGTGGCCAAGTGGTAAGGCGCTTGATTCTGGCTCAAGAGATCGTAGGTTCGAATCCTACCGCCCCAGCCAAGTAGTGCACCAAAGGCGACCGTAATGCCTTGGGTTCAGTACTTGGTTGAGCATCATCCTCATTTACTAATCCAGCTCTGGGCTAGATGATAGCATCATCTTGCCGTATTTATCTATTGCTAGCAATAGCCCTGATTCAGCATTCTTTTTGCTCACCTTCAGTAAATGGTTAATGCCAACTAGCTGATTGACCAAAGAACTCTCTGGCAGGTACTTTTCTGGGCAGTTGTGGTTAATCTTGCGAGAACAATACGTACGCCGGTTCTTACCTCCGTCCTAGAGCTGTTTGAACTTTTCTTCTCCAACAAACGATGCTGATGAAGGTTTATTTTAGTTTTAGAGTAGGCGAGCGAGCTATGAGGGTATATAATATATACAACATGACACGAGACGAGGTGCGAACAAGGCTAAAAAAAGTGAAAGAAGAGCTGGCCTTGTATTACTCGCCGCGGGTAGAAAATGAGGATTCTGAATATGACCCTAAAATATATACGGCACGAAAGTACGACGAGCTATATTCGGAACAAGATCGATTACTAAAACAGCTCAATACCTTTAAAGTTTAGCTGATTGATGATTTTATAGTGCTTATGCTAAACTGGGTTTAAGTATGGTGGCAAAAAACAAAAGCATAAGTCAAAAGATGTCTGGGTTTGTTTTGCCTGGACTTTTTGTTTTGGCGTGGGTATTAGCCTTGAGCGGTGTTACACCACCGGGTGCAGTGCCGGGCGACAGCCGCTTAATTGTAGATCTTCGCTGGCTGTTGTATTTTGCTGGTTTTGTATTTATATTTTCATCGGTTATGCATTCGGTCTTTGCCAGAAAAATGGCGGCTTCGATTGGCTGGAAAACCAATGGCTTTCAATACGAGATTGCAGCAGTTAGTTTGGGTTTAGGTCTGGGTTGCTTTTATGCGGTTTATCATGGGGTCGAGGCCTGGGTGGCAATTTCGTTACCAATAGTTACCTTTTTGTTTTTGGCCGGCCTTAATCACCTTAAAGAAATTATTACTAAACACAACTTTGCTCCGAATAACCTCTACATACTCATTTGGGACTTTGGCATGCCGATTTCATTGGTGCTTTTATTGCTCAATATAGTAAAGCTCTAAACATTTCATTGGGCTACGCAAAGGAATAGAGTATAACTAAGAATTAGCAGGAGATAATTATGGCAAAAATGAATCCAAGTGGTTCACTTCGAAATGGGCTACAAAGATCAAGACCGTATGATTAAGTTTTACGAGTCAGCTTTTGGGTGGGAAACTCAAAAGTTTGGCCCAGAAATGGGCAACTATGTTGTTGCTCACACCACCAAAACAGATAAAGACGGCATGGTTCAAACCAAAGGCGCAATTAACGGTGGCTTTTATGCCAAAACCAATAACCCACTTAGTCAAGCTCCATCGGTAGTGCTCGCAGTCGAAGATGCTAAAGCAGCCGTGAAAGCGATTGAGTTGGCTGGCGGTAAAGTTCTTGGCTCTATTGGGCAAGACGGAAAGTACACCTTGGAGCCGCAAGCGATTCCAGGTGTTGGCCTGTGGATCTCGGCTATTGATACCGAGGATAACCGGTTCTCAATTTTGCAGCCAAAGACGTAGTATGTATCTGTAAAAAGAGATAGTAGACAAAGCTAAGATTATGTGCTATAATTAGCTTACATTTGAATTGATGAATGCCGGGATCTTAAACTTCGTAAAAATTATTCTCGCTGTTCGTCGAAGCAGACAGAATAATATAACGAAAGGTATTCATGCAGAATAACTCCTTTGCTCGTTCGGGCTACAAAAGTAGCCGGCGGGTCTACAGTAGCAGCCAGCGCGGCCGCAAGCAGCGACCGAATCGCCAGGGCGGCTACATTAACCCAGAAAAATTTATAAATAAGGCCACAGCCAGATCTGAAGTTGTCGAATACGAGCCGACCCATAGGTTTGTAGACTTTGCTTTGAGCGACGCGCTTAAGCGCAACATAGTCGCCAAGGGCTATGAAGTTCCAACGCCAATTCAAGATCAATCTATCCCAGCAGTTTTGGAGGGTCGTGATTTGATTGGGCTAGCCAACACTGGCACTGGCAAAACCGCCGCCTTTTTGCTACCAATAATTAACAATCTCATGGCCAAGAATGGTCAGGGCGGAGTTCTGATTGTAGCGCCAACCCGCGAGCTTGCTGTGCAGATAGATGATGAGTTTAAGGCCTTTGCCAAGGGGCTAAACCTGTATTCGGCTTTGTGTGTGGGCGGTGCCAACATGCAGCGACAAATCCGAGCTCTAGCACGCAAACCCCAGTTTGTAATTGGCACCCCAGGACGACTCAAAGACTTAGTGGGCCAAGGAGCATTGCGTTTAAACAACACCAATCATCTTGTGCTCGACGAGGCCGACCGCATGCTCGATATGGGTTTTATAAAAGACATCCAATTTTTGATCGACCAACTACCAAAAGTCCGCCAGTCGTTGTGTTTCAGCGCCACTATCACGCCAACAATTGAGCGATTAATACAAAACATCTTAAATGACCCAGTAACTGTTTCGGTACGCACTACCGAAACCAGCGAGCATGTTGAGCAAGACGTAATTCGAGCCTACTCAAAAGACGAAAAGCTCAAAATGCTAATTGGTATGCTAAAAAAACCAGAGTTCGAAAAAGTTTTGGTGTTTGGCGAAACCAAGTGGGGCGTGCAACGATTGGCCGACACCCTTACTAAGCAAGGCCTCAAAGCCGCGGCCATACACGGCAATAAGTCGCAGTCGCAACGCCAACGAGCGCTCGACGCATTTAAGAAAAACGACGTTCGCATACTTGTTGCAACCGACGTTGCGGCTCGAGGGCTTGATATACCAAATGTAAGTCATGTGATTAACTTCGATCAGCCAGGTACATACGAAGATTACATTCACCGTATAGGGCGAACCGGCCGAGCCGGTAACAGCGGCCAGGCCCTAACCTTTGTGGGCGGCTCGCGCTAAATATCTTTGGCAATATCACTACGATATTGCATACCAGGCCAACTGATTTTGTTAACTGCGTCGTAGGCTCGCTTGCGAGCTTGCTCTATGCTTTTGCCTTCGGCTACCACATTGATAGTGCGGCCACCATCAACCAGAATGCTGCCGCCATCAGATTTGGTGCCAGCGTGCAAAATTGTAACACCATCAGTATTGGCTGCAGTATCTAGGCCTTTTATTTCAACGTTTTTAACGGGATTGTCGGGGTAGCCTTCGGCACACAGTACAACCAAGGCTAGTGCCTTGTTGTTTATTTGGGGCTGACTTTTGAGCTCGCCGCTGGCGGCTTCGTAAAGCAAATCGGTTAGGTTGTCGACTCTTGGTAAAACAACTTGAGCCTCTGGATCACCAAAGCGAATGTTATATTCGAGCACTTTGGTGCTGCCATCTCTACCTAGCATGCCGCCCATGTACAAAACTCCGCGGTAGCCTATGCCGCGTTTGCGTAGCTCGTCGAGAGTTGGTTGTATGCAGGTTTTAACAACCCTGTCGAGCGTTTTGTCGTCGATGTGGTTAACTGGCGAGTAAGAACCCACGCCGCCAGTCATGGCGCCGTTTTCGAGTCGCTTGTAATCTTGCGCGACCGGCAAAGCTACAACTTTTTTGCCATCGGTGATTGCAAACACCGAGAACTCACGACCATCTAAAAACTCTTCAACTACAATTTCTTGGCCGGCCTCACCAAACGACTTACCGCTTAACTTATCTTTTATGTCGGCTAAACCCTCGTCGATATTTTGACTTACAAATACACCCTTGCCCCCGGCTAGGCCACTGGTCTTAATGGCGGCTTTGCCATTTAGTTTTTTTAGAAACTCATTAGCTGGTTTAACATCGGTAAATACACCAAAATCGGCAGTGGGCACCTTGGCATCGGCGAGCAGTTGTTTCATGTAAGCTTTGGAGCCCTCGACTTGTGCACCGTCTTTGTTTGGTCCAAACACTAATTTGCCTTTGGCTCGCAACTTATCGGCCTCGCCATCAACTAGAGGCGCCTCGGGGCCAACCACGTAAAGATCGGCTTCAATATCATGGACCGAGGTATCGATCGAGCCGGGAATACAATCCGGCCTACCTGGAGTTATTACTACTTCGTTACCTTCGCGCTTAAAGGCCTCAACCAGTGCGTGCTCGCGACCGCCCGAACCAACAACTACTATTTTCATGCCAATCTCCGCTTAGTTTGATTTTAGTATAGGCGAGTATTGATAATTTGATCAAGCTAGCCGTGCTTATGCTTGTTTGGGCTACTAGTTCATAACATAATAAGCAGTGCCCGTTTGGGTAAACTTGAAAAACACTGGCGCCATCGGTGCCCTAATCTAAGGAGGGCCATCATGGCCAAGACAACGATTCCCGACGTTCTGGCCCATCGCTATGCCTCTGAGGAGATGGTGGCAATCTGGGGGCTCGAGCAAAAAACCATCATGGAGCGGGAGCTTTGGGTGGCAGTAATGAAGCTTCAGAAGCGGCTGGGCGTGGAAATTCCAGACGGTGCGATCGAAGCATACGAGGCCGCGCTGTACGACGTGGATCTCATTGCCATCGAGACACTTGAGCGAAAGCTGCGTCACGACGTGAAGGCCAAGATCGAGGTGTTCAACGCCCTGGCTGGTCACGAGCAGATCCACAAGGGCATGACCAGTCGCGATCTGACCGAGAACGTCGAACAAATGCAGGTACGCCGATCGTTGGAGCTGATTCGCAACAAGGCGGTGACCGTACTGGTGCGCATGGCAGAGCTGGCTACCGAGAACTCGAGCTTGGTCATGGCTGGCCGTAGCCACAACGTGGCTGCTCAGCCAATCACGTTGGGAAAGCGGTTCGCCAACTTTGGCGAGGAGCTGCTCCATGCGTTTGGCCACCTGGATTACGTTCTGGGCTCATATCCGCTTCGTGGCATCAAGGGTCCGGTAGGTACTCAACAAGACATGCTCGACATCTTGCCCAATCCCGACGACATTGTTGTGTTGGAACGAGGTGTGGCCGAGCACCTGGGCTTCGAAAGCGCCATGGGCTCTGTCGGCCAGGTCTATCCGCGCTCGCTCGACTCCGAAGTGGTTAGCTGTTTGTTGCAGCTGGCCGGCGGTCCAAGCAGTCTTGCAACAACGATCCGGCTGATGGCTGGGCAGGAGTTGGTGACCGAGGGGTTTCAGAAGGATCAAGTCGGAAGCACGGCTATGCCTCACAAGATGAATACCCGCAGCTGTGAACGCATCAACGCACTCACCAAGGTGCTCAAGGGGCTCGTGGTGATGGCCAACGAATTGCTGGGCGACCAGTGGAACGAGGGCGATGTGAGCTGCAGTGTGGTTCGTAGGGTGGTTCTGCCAGATGCATTCTTCGCAATCGATGGGATTTTCGAAACCCTGTTGACTGTGCTGGAAGAGTTTGGAGCTTTCCCCAAGATCATTGCCGCCGAGCTGCGTCGATTTCTGCCGTTCCTGGCTACGACCAAGTTGCTGATGGCGGCAGTGAGGATGGGTGTGGGTCGCGAAACAGCGCACGAGATGATCAAGGAGAAGGCTGTTTCAGCCGCGCTCAGCATGAGAGAGGGCGAAGAGAACCTCTTGTTGATTCGGCTCGATGCCAATCCAGATTGGCCGGTGAGCTTGCCAGACATGAAGCATGCCATCTCGAGTCCGATCGACCTGGTCGGTGCAGCTGTACCGCAAATCCAGGCGTTTGCTCGGTCTGTAGAGGGAGTGGTTGCCAAGTACCCCGAGGCGGCTACCTATCGGCCTGGCTCAATCCTCTGAGCACCAACAACCCAAACGGCAAGGGCCGCGGGGAACTTTCTCCGCGGCTCGAGCTGTCTTTATAGATGTAATTTTATACAACATCTGGTAAAATGCTTGGTTATGAACAAATCATTTGGCTTTTCGATCAAACAAGCCGATAAAAAATCATTAGCTCGAGCTGGCGTAATGCACACGCCACATGGCGATATCCATACGCCAACATTTACAGTCGCAGCCACTAAAGCTACCACTAAATCGCTCACACCAGAGCAAATAACCACGGCTGGTGCAGAGTCGGTGTTAGCCAATACTTACCATTTGTATTTGCAACCAGGTTCAGGTGTGATCAAAAAAGCTGGCGGACTACATAAGTTTATGAACTGGCCAGGGCCAATATATACCGACTCTGGTGGATTTCAAGTATTTAGCCTAGGCGAGGCGCTAGACAAAGGCATTTCCAAACTCGCCAAGGGCGGCATTGTGGTGGCTGATAGGGCGACTAAAAACACCAATGTTAAGCCGGCCAAAATTACAGGCGAAGGAGTAACCTTTTATAGCCACATCGACGGGTCTAAGCGCTATTTGGATGCCGAAAAATCTATGCAAATTCAGCATGATCTAGGTGCCGACATTATTTTTGCTTTCGACGAATGCACTAGCCCAGCAGCAAACCATGAATATCAAAAAGAAGCGATGGATCGTACCCATGCTTGGGCGCGCAGGAGCCTGGATGAACACAAAAAATTATCTAAAAGTTCAAAAAACTATCAAGCCCTGTTTGGCATAGTGCAGGGTGGTCGACACAAAGATTTACGACGGGAATCGGCCAGAACGTTGGCAAAAATGGACTTTGATGGCTATGGAATAGGTGGCAGTTTTAGCAAGGTCGATATGGGTCAGGCGGTGCGTTGGGTAAACGATATATTGCCCGAAAACAAGCCCAGGCACCTGCTTGGTATTGGCGAGCCAGCCGATATTTTTGCCGGCATAGAGAGTGGGGTAGATAGCTTTGATTGCGTGAACCCAACCCGTTTGGCACGGACCGGCACCATATATACTCATGGCGGTCGCAAGCATGTTGCCAATGCAAGATTTGCCACGGAGCTTGATCCGCTCGAACCAGACTGTGCTTGCTACACTTGCCAAAATTTTAGCTCAGCGTATTTGTCGCACCTTGTACGTTCGCAAGAAATGTTAGCAGCTACCTTGTTAACAATTCATAACCTAAATTTTATGACTAAGATGATGAGTGACATTCACCAGGCAATTTTAGAAGATAAGTTTGACGAGCACAGAAAACAGTTTTTAAAGCAATATAATAAATGACGAAACCCCGGCGGGGCCGGAGCTCCGTCGGGGTCATTGCGGACGTTTGTATAGGCGGTCTCGAGTTGATCTACGCCTGGGCTTGCCTAGCGGCGTAAGCAGCTTGTCTTTGCGCTTCTGAGCGTAGTGACCACGGCAGTAGCCATCGCTTTCAGCACGAAATGGACAGCCCTTGAACTTACACGGCTTAGGTGTGGTCTGTTGGCCTATTGCATGAAGGTCTCCGCGGTTCAGCTGCCTTCGATGTGTAGCACACAGTCCTCTCGACAGAATGCTCCGAGCGCAACCCGGGAACACGCATTGGTTCGTACCTTGCGGCTGGCGTACAAGACTCGCTATGAATGCGCGTGAGTAGCGGCCCCAGAAATGCTCTTCGCACACACCTTCCTTAAAGATCACCTGCCCACAGTCTGGGAAGGCGCAGGTTTTGATCGCCATTAGCCTTCCTTTACGGTTGTGGGATTGTGGCGTAATTATACAATCAAGGTGTGACTTTTACAATGTAGTTTTAACCAAGAAGTGATATACTCATAAGATAAATGTCAGGTAAAAACAACTATTACAAGTCAATTTTAAAAGACCTGGGGCCAATAATTTGGCGCAATGTTTTTTCACTGGTGGTGATTATTATTGGTGGACTCTCCTTGGCGTTATTCTATTTGGGCGATGCTCGCGACGCGCTGTTTCTGGGTGTAGTTATTGTTGTTAATGTACTTGTGGGCATTGTCCAAGAGCTCAGAGCCAAACTGGCGCTCGAAAAACTCCAAGCCCTCAATCGCGTTAGTTATAAAAAACTGACTGGTGATGAGATCCAAGAGGTCTGGCCAGAACAAATTCAAAAAGGCGACACTTTGCAACTTTCGCTGGGCGATCAAGTGCCGGCCGACGGTACAGTTCAGCAAACCAGCGGACTGGAGGTTAATGAATCTCTTTTAACTGGCGAATCAACCAATATTTCTAAAAAGCCTGGCGATAGTGTTTACGCCGGTAGTGCAATAGTAGCAGGCCAGACAACTGTTAAAGTCACCAAGGCTCTAAACGATAGCTTCTTGGGCTCCATGACGGCTGATATTAAAAAGTATTCTTTTAGTCCAAGCCCAATCCAAAAGTCGCTTCTGAGGTTTATTCAAATAATGGTGCTGGTACTAATCGGGATGTCCGTGGTTATACTCATCCGTAACTACCTGAATCACCAAGCACTACTTGGCTCGGTTCGTGAGATAGCGGCGCTAGCTGCAACCGTGATTGCCGAAGGCTTAATATTGGTAAGCACCTTGCTATTTAGCTATGGTGCAGTTCGCTTGAGCCGCAAAAAAATCTTGCTCCAGCAAATTAATGCCACCGAGGAGCTTGGCCAGGTAGAATATCTGTGTGTCGACAAGACCGGCACGCTTACTGAGAATATACCCAAGTTCGCAGAGTTTATTAAGTATCAAAAAACAATATTTACAGACAAAGAACTTATAAGCAGTTACCTGTTTGCTACTGGCCAAACATCGGCTACAGCCCAGGCTCTAGCCGGCCATTATGAACCAAAAGAGATACTTAAAGCAAATGGCTTAGAGCCCTTCTCATCTAATCGCAAATATGGTTCAGCAACATTCGAACAAAATAAAGGGGTTTACTCTGTTTACGTGGGCGCGGCCGAAAAGTTCTACAATAGGCTCGACAAAGATGCGGTAAATTGGTTGCAGACTAACGCAAAAGAATTAGGAGTCCAAGCCAAGCGATTGGTTTTTGTTGGTCTTGAACAGAACAAGAAACTGTTGTTGGTGGGTGTTGTAGTGCTCGAGAATCCCCTCAAAGATGGTGTGGTTGAAATTGTACAAGTTCTGCAGAAGCGTGGCATAAAACTCAAGGTGATATCCGGCGACGGCGCAGAAACAACACAAGCTATAGCCATGGCTGCTGGCATTGCAAACAATCCAAGGGCAATCGAGAGCCAGGCTTTAGACAAGCTAAACGATGTTGAGTTTACCCAGGCCGTGGCGGCCAATAGTGTGTTTGCTCGCATATCGCCTGAGCAAAAACAGCGAATTATTGCCGAGTGCCACAATCGTGGTTTTGTGGCCATGGTGGGCGACGGTGCTAACGACGCCATGGCCATTAAGCGGGCCGACATGGGTGTAGCTATGTACGACGGCGCAGCTGTCACTCGACAGATTGCCGATGTAGTTTTACTAAACAACAATTTTGCCGGCTTGCCCAAGGCCATTGCTGTATCAGATAGTGTAATTACGACACTAGAGCTTATTGCCACAGTCTTCTTTGCCCGCATTGGCATAGGTTTGTTTTTGTTTACGGCTAGCACAATAATGGGGTTTGCTTACCCCTTAAGCCCACGCAATATTACAATTATGAATTGGTTTATTGTTGGCTTGCCGGTAATTGTTTGGTCTTTTTGGCCAAGAGATAGGCAGCGTAGGTTACGCGAGAGTTTTTTGGGCCGCACGCTACCATTTGGATTTATTAGCGCAGCACTTATCTCGGTAGCAGTTTTGGCTGGATATATGATTGCTCAAAGGATGGGCTTAACGACTGCGCAGGGCCAGATGGTGGCAGTATGGCTGTTTTTGCTTGGCTGCGTTGATGTGGTTATGCTGGTGCCTCGAGGTCTGCAAACTAAGCCAAATAAAAAACAGGATCGGATGTTACATTTGATTTTTGAGGGTGCCGCAGTAACTACGTTTGTTGGATCGTTAGTACCACCAGTGGCTAGGTTTTTCGATCTAACCCCACTACCGTTTATCGGCTATGCCCTGGTTCTACCACTTCTAATTGTACTTATGTCGTTTGAGTTTATGGTGGCAAAATGGTTTGAAAATCGCAAAAACTGAGAACCCGCGGGTTCGAGACCGGTTGGGGTCTCGAACTACCGCGGGCTGTAAGACCCAGAACACCAGCGTGCGTTCTAGGCGGATGGGGGCTGAGGGTTGCTGGGGTGTAGGGCTCGGCACTTGAGCTCGTCGGGTGTCCAGTCGGGCTGGGGAGGCGCGCTAGGCCCGTACTTGGGGCCAACGTTTTGCCAGATCCGCATGCGGTCTGTGTTTATCCGAGCGTTCGGGTTGCGACCATTCACCAGCCGAGGCACGAATCTCTCCTCGGTTCCCCCTGTTGCATCTTCATTTGCCACTGCTTTTTCCTCCCGGAGTGTGTATTTTGTGGTGTCGTCTGATACTGCTGTGGCATCGCAACTAAAAATCCCGTCCTGAGACGAGAATTACCAGTCTACCAAAAAGCTTATGGAAAGTCAATAAGAAAATTCACTATTTCTGCCAGCTCTAATCTGGTGGAATTGATAACAGTCGGTTATAATTGATGACAATATGAAAAAACAAATCTCTTATTTTATTGGTACCGACAGATCTAGTAAAAAGATAACTCCCCAAGACCAAGATTTCCCCCGGTGGTATCAGGATGTTGTGGAGGCAGCCGATCTGGCTGAACATGGGCCCAGTAAGGGCAGCATGATAATTAAGCCTTATGGTTACGCCATTTGGGAAGGTATTCAACAGGAATTGAGCCAACGTATTTATGCCGCCGGTGTACCCAATATGTACTTCCCGATTTTTATACCCGAAAGCTATCTGCATCGCGAGGCTAAGCATGTCGAAGGCTTTGCACCAGAAGTAGCTGTGGTTACCCATGCTGGCGGTAAGAAGCTCGATGAACCATTGGTGGTGCGCCCAACCAGCGAAACTATTATGTATGAGAGCTTCAGCAGATGGATTAATAGTTATCGCGACCTGCCATTTAAGATTAATCAGTGGGCCAATGTGGTGCGCTGGGAAATGCGCCCTAGGCTTTTTCTGCGCAGTACAGAGTTTTTGTGGCAAGAAGGCCACACTGCTCATGCCAGCGTTAAAGAAGCCGATGGGTTTGCTAGGGAGGTATTAGAATTTTACCAAGACCTTATGACAAACGTATTGGCGATTGCAACTATAGATGGCGAGAAAAGTGTGGCCGAGCGCTTTGCTGGCGCTAAAGCCACCTATACCCTAGAGGCTATGATGAAAGACGGCAAGGCTCTGCAGATAGCCACTTCGCATAATTTGGGCGACAATTTCTCCAAAGCTTTTAATGTCCAGTATAGTGCAGAGGATGGTAGTCAAAAATATGTTGGGCAGACTAGCTGGGGAGTAAGCACTCGCAGCATTGGTGGCTTAATTATGGCTCATGGCGACGATAAGGGTCTGGTGTTGCCGCCAAAACTCGCACCGATTAAAGCTGTGATTATGACGGTAAATGCCGATGGCAATGTTCAAAAAACGGCTCAGCAGGTCGCCGATTCCTTGGGTGCGCTTGGCAATGTCGAGCTTGACGATCGCGATGCCCGCATTGGCGAGAAAGCTTTCGCTTGGGAAAAACGTGGTGCACCCATACGAATCGAGATTGGCCCGCGCGACGTTGAATCTAAATCCGTGGTTGTGGTTCGCCGCGATACATCTGAGAAAGCATCGGTTAAGCTCGATGATCTTAAAAACCACTGTGAAAAACTCCTGGGCCACATCCAGGCCAACCTGCTTAAGTCATCGCAAGATCAACTAACTTCGAATACAGTGCCTGTAAAAGACGAAAAAGAATTGGTTGAAGCGGTCGAGCAAGGCAAGTTTGCAAGTGCAGATTTTGAGATTGATGATAAAAAAGAAACCGAGCTCAAGGCTAAGCATGGCATTACGGTGCGCTGTTACCCATTTGATGATCCAGATAAAACAATTCTAGCCAAGGCTTATTAATGAAAATCGGCCCCGGAATTTACCAGCACTACAAAGGCAATAAATATCTAGTATTGGCCAATGCCAAACATTCTGAGACGTTAGAAGAAATGGTAGCGTATGTTAGCTTGTATGAGAACAAAGAGTCGCAGGTTTGGGTGAGGCCGGCCAAAATGTTTGCAGAATCGGTGGAGTGGGAAGGCAAAAGCCAGCCAAGATTTGTAAAACTGTCTGACTGATTTGCTTTTTCGTGCACACAAAGCAATAATAAGCATAAGTACTAAATAAGAAGGGAGGTGAATGACATGTTGAGTTTCTTTACTGCCAACTGGTTAGGGATTGTTTTAGCTACTGTTGCTGCCATGATAATTGGTAGTATATGGTATGCCAAGCCAGTATTTGGCACCATGTGGCAAAAGGAAGTCGGCTTAAAAGACAGCGACATGAAGTCTGGCTTTGCCAAGGGCATGATAATAATGTTGGTAATGGCCTTCGTAAGCGCATTTGTTTTAAAAAGATTTATTGTAATTGCTGCTCCAGACAGCTACTTCCAAGCCATTAAAGTGGCCCTGTGGATCTGGCTGGGCTTTGTTGTTACCTACGCTGTAGGTGGCGGGGTGTTCGAAAAACGCTCACCCAAGCTTATGGCGCTCAACTTGGGTAATCAGCTAGTTACCTTAGTAGTAATGGCGGCTATTGTTTACGCCATAAACTAGCCAAAAGATTCAAAAGTTCACGATCTCGGGTTCGGGCTCGAGTGTTATGCCGAACCGTTCGTGGACTTTTTGAATTATATAATCTCTTAACTTCTTTAGCTCCTCAGTCTTGGCGCCACCAGTATTTTCGAGAACAAGAGCATGTTTGGGGTCGACCTGAACCCGGCCAGACTTGTAGCCCTTAAGATCGCAATTTTCTATAAGCCAGCCCGCCGAAAGTTTTTCGCGCCCATCTTTTTGCGGGTAGTGGGGCATATTCGGATTAAGCATGGCGACAGCTTGATAGGTTTGGCTTGAAACGATTGGGTTTTTAAAGAAAGAGCCAGCATTCGGTTTATCGGCGGGGTTGGCAAATTTTGACTTTCTGATTTCTAGCACTGCCGCCCGAACTGTGGCCGGGGATTTTTGAAGATCTGAATGGTTTGAAAAGTATTCAACCACATCTTTGTAGTGGGTGATAGTGCCAAACTGTTTAGATAGTTTAAGAACAATCGAGGTGATTATGTAGCGACCCTTGGCACTAGATTTAAAAATGCTGTCACGGTAGCCAAATTTGCAGCTGTAATGCGAGATTTGCTCAATCTGCATAGTCTGGGTATCGAAGGCCAACAAATACTCTAGGCAATCCGATATTTCTTGTCCATAGGCACCAATGTTTTGAACCGGCGCTGTGCCAGCCAGCCCAGGGATACCCGAGAGAGCCTCAATGCCGCTTAAGCCCATCTCGACAGATTTAGCAACCACGCCGTCCCAAACCTCGCCAGCACCAACTTGAACTGTACAGGACTGCTGATCCTGCTCCGCAACCTTAAAACCCTCAATATTGATCCTTATAACCACACCATCAAACTCGCCGTCGTCGAAGATTGTGTTGCTGCCACCGGAGAGGATGAAATATGGTAACCCTTCGGATTTTATCCAGGCAAAGATGTCTTTTAGTTCTTCGGCTTGAGTAACTTCGATAAAATAGCGAGCCGTGCCGCCCATTTTAAAGGTGGTAAGCTGAGCCAAATCGACATGTTCTTGAAGCTGCGGTTTCATAACAATAGTATTCTACTATTTTGGCGCATCTGGCGATACATTTTGCAAATAATTTGTAAGAATTTGGTCACGTTTTGCACCGCGCGGGTGTATAATATTAATAGTACTCTTACTTTTGAGAAGGGAGGTGAGATACTATGAAGAAACGCGTTATGCGACAGTTTAGGCGAGCTAATCGTAATCTGTTGCGCGATCGCCAAATCGTTGAAGACATACTAGACGAAATGGCAACCAAATGGGCTGCTAAAGCCGAGCGAATGCAGACTCGAGCATTCGGTAAAATGCACACTAAAAATAACACTAAATAACACGGCCCGAGCGAAAGGTGATGGTTTGGGAAAGATAAATGTCTGACGTGCGGACAAGTACGTTTGTTAGAGCAAGGCTCTTGCTGGTCCGCACGTGATTTTTATCGCACAAAATTGGCCGTTTAAACGATCTGAATAACAGATCGTTTTTTGTTGTGCTTGTTTTTACGGCAAAAAATCAGCAAACTGTAGTTTGGACAAAAGTCTGAACCAACGAGTGAAAGAAGGGTCATCATGACCGACACGCAAACATTGCAAGCGCCCAAGGAATCGGCAGAGGAGACAACAACCAAGCCGAAGCCCAAGAAGGCGCTGATCTCGGTCTACGACAAGACCGATGTGGTTGAGCTGGCACGAGGTCTGCACGCTCTGGGCTGGGAGATTCTCAGCTCGGGTGGCACGGCCAAGAAGATCGCCGAAAAGGGCATACCGGTCACCGACGTGGCTGAGCTGACTGGATACCCGGCCATCTTGGGGCACCGGGTTGTCACCCTGCATCCCAAGGTGCACGGCGGCATCTTGGCCGATCGCAACGATCCAGATCACCGGGCCGACATGGTGGACTACGACATCGAGGCCATCGACCTGGTGGTGGTCAACCTGTACCCATTCAGCTCCGACCCGTCGATCGAGCTGATCGACATTGGCGGGCCGGCCATGGTGCGAGCAGCCGCCAAGAACCATGAGTATGTGGGCGTGGTGGTGGACCCCAACGATTACTCCGAGGTGCTCGAGGAGCTGGCCGAGACCGATGATGGCATGCTGACTCCCAGCACCCGCAAGCGCCTGGCCTACAAGGCGTATGACACCACCTCCAACTACGACGCGCAGATCCGCAGCTGGATCCGCACGGAGAACCCGGAGTTGTTCGAGGATGTTGTGGTGCGGGCTCCGTACTGCATATTGGACGGCATCGAGACGCTCCGTGCGGGCAGCATGTACGCCTGCCCGGTGTGCGGATCGGTGTTCCCGGGGCTGGCGCCAGACCAAGTGGGATGACCGACGAACAAGAGGTGCCGGTCGCCTTTCCCTCGATCACGGTGTTCAGGCGTAAGCATCCCGAACTCAGCGACGAAGAAGCGCAAGAGCGGTACGCAATCGAGTGTGCCGAATGGCGCAAGGCTCGAGGTCTCGACTATGAGCCACGCAGCAAGTAGTCTCACACGGCTCTCGACGAAGGTCACCCGACCTCATCGTCGGGGGCCTTTGCCGTTTCTGGTGCCGTCATCCTGAGCTTGTCGAAGGATCTGCTATAATTACTGCTATGAGCGAATTTAGAGACAATAACGAACTTAACCCAGCTCCCAAGTATGAACTTGAGGCTTTGATGGGTAGCGGTCTAGAAGTTCTTAAGAACTCCCCCGATCTGTTTGTCTCAATAGATTTAGAGTCAGACGGAATTGCCGGTAAAGGCTCGCTGTTACAGGTTGGTGCAGCAGATTGTTTAGACTTAACCAACACATTTGAATCAGATGTAAGACCTGTTGAGGGCATGGGGTTTATACCGAGCAATAGAGAATTTTGCAAGTCGGTAGGCTTAGATCCAGATGCTATGGCTGATGCGCCAGAAGCAGATGAAGTCATTGAAAAGCTAGACCAATGGCTTAGTTCTCTACAGCAAATGCACAACAAGCAACGGCTAGTTTTTGTGGGTTTTAACGCCGGCTACGATCATTCTTTACTCTGGCTGTATTATGAGACTGTCGGTAAAAAATTTCCTTTTGAAATCAAACCACTAGACATTCCATCTCAGGCATTTGGTGAGCTCGACTTGAACTCGTGGGGGCAAACTTCTAAATCAAAGCTCCCTGATTACCTAAGGCCCAAAGATGAATTTAGCCACAAAGCTGTTGATGACTCGGTTTGGCAAGGAAAAATGCTATTAGCAACCATGGGTCTTCGCCAGGCCAATTTAAAAAGCATAAAATGATTAAACTATTTTCTTGGAACGTAAACGGCATTCGTGCGGTGATTCGTAAAGACGAGTTTGTGCCGTTTGTGAACAAATACAAACCCGACATATTGTGCTTGCAAGAAACCAAGGCTCAGCAAGGCCAAGCCGAGATCGATATTAAGGGCTACGAGGAGTTTTGGAATTCGGCCGAAAAGAAGGGCTATAGCGGCACAGCCATATTCACCAAACTTAAGCCGGTTAAGGTTATGAATGACTTTCCCGAAGCCATTGCCAAAAAATATCACCTATTAGACGATAAGGATCGTGACAGCAGCGCCGAAGGGCGAGTGATCGCGGCCGAATTCGATAAATTCACGGTCGTAACCGTATACACGCCCAATGCCAAAGACGATCTTAGTCGCATACCACTGCGACACAAACACTGGGACCCGGCCTTTTTGGAATACTGCAAAGCACTAGAAAAGAAGAAGCCAGTGCTGTTTTGTGGCGACCTAAACGTAGCCCACACCGAAGACGACCTAGCTCGGCCCAAGCCTAATGTGGGCAAAAAGGGCTTTACCGCCGAAGAGCGCGAGGGTTTTGATAAGTTTGTAGATGCTGGCTTTGTAGATACTTTTAGATTATTTACCAAGGGCAACGGATACTACAGCTGGTGGACTCACTGGGCCAATGCCAGGGCTAACAATGTGGGGTGGCGCATAGATTACTGGTTGGCCAGTAAAAGTTTGGTGCCGCATATTAAAAAAGCTGAAATCCACTCAGAAGTTATGGGGTCCGATCACTGCCCGGTAAGTGTAACGCTCGACTTTTAAAGATCGCAAACTACCACGTTACAATCTCCGAGTCTTACTCGCCGTAGATTGACTACGCCTCGCTTCGAGTTTCGATTGTGCCTTTTATTTCATCGACCCTTCAATGTCTTTTGTGTAGAATTAGATGTGATATGAAAAAGGTAGCCATAATTCATGGTCTTACAGAAGGGCCACGCCATAGCCGCAAGCTAGAGGTCGAATTGCGCAAGCAGGCCCTTGAGGTAGTTAAGGATCCCAAGAAAGCCGACGTGGTTTTAACGCATTCTGGCGGATGCTATGTGATACCCGCTGATTCAAAAGCCGAAGTTGCAATCATGTGTGGCGTGCCGCATTGGCCTGGCCGAAAGCTACCCGGGAGGCTTATAAAAAAGACCACAGGCGACTTTCTGGGCTACAAAAGTGATCAAGGCACAGTAAAATGGCTCAAAAAAATGAACTGGAACATATATTACTTTTTTGCTCGCCCTAAGCACAATCTAAAAATGTGGCGAGCCTACAAACCCAATCGAGACCATTTTAATCTCAATATACCAAAAACTGTGCTACTGCAAAACGATCAAGACTACTTTGCGAATTCAAGTGCTGTGCGAGAGTTAGCTAGTAAAAATGGCTGGGATGTATACAGGTTTGCGGGTCAACACGACGACATTTGGGAAAACCCCGAACCGTATGCCCAGACTACTAAAGACTTGCCTAATAGCTAAAGCCGCGCTGGCGTAGCCTAGCTTGGGTGGCAGCATCAAGGTGGTTGTGGCGGCATTCTAGCCGCTGCAAGCTGGCCGGCAGCTCTGGCAGGCTGGTGAGTTGGTTGGAGTAGCAGTACAGCCGCTGCAAGCTGGCCGGCAGCTCTGGCAGGCTGGTGAGTTGGTTGGAGTAGCAGTACAGCCGCTGCAAGCTGGCCGGCAGCTCTGGCAGGCTGGTGAGTTGGTTGGCCCAGCAGTCTAGCTCACTAATTAGCAGCTGCCGTGGCAAGGGCAGCTGGCCTTGGAGCTGGCAG
>JACPPH010000008.1 GCA_016191105.1 Candidatus Saccharibacteria bacterium | reverse complement strand
GGCAATGTAGGTTCTTACCGCCGTAGAGTATTCTCCGAAGATACATTTTAATGGTAGTTTCACTTGGTATTTGGTTGAGTTTGTACATGTTCATCATTGTCCTCCTTTTGATGAATCTGTACCAACTGGTTTACATTACCCTGCAAAAAACTATTGACAATCTCGTGATATAATGGTACAATGGTGTAGATGTAACGCTCGGCTATCTGTCGAGTGCCGCAAGCACAACAAAGGGGGTGTGGCATGACCGCCACAACCGAAACACCGCGTCCCAGGACGCAACCCACCCGGCCCACCGCGCCAGACGGACCCGACAACGGCCCCAAGATCCTGGCGATCGTTGGTGTCGTGGCGGTCGTACTGGTTCTGGCCAGCGGCCTCTGGCTGCTCACGCGTGGCGACGACGGCGAAGCCCAACGAGCCCAGCAGCGCGAAGCCACCCGCTCCAAGGCCGAGGCAGTGTTGCGAGCGCGCTTCAACGACACCAACCCTTCGGTCGGCCCTCTCCAAGTGATGGTCGTGAAGTGGGATGGTGACACACTGGTGGCCGACTGGATCCAGGGCGACAAGGTGCAGAAGAAGTGCCACGCCCCGGTCGTCATCGGCGCCGACGGGCAAAGCTTCGGAGTCGAGCGCTTCGACCCAGTGCCGTTCGCCAACCAGGACAAGGCCAAGGCCACCTGTGTGGCCACCGACACAACAGCCTTTGCCCGGCGCTTCGCGGCCTGGTGAGCAAGATCTTTACCTATCCGCATGTGACAGGCGTGGTGCCAGTAGGCGACTCGGTGCTCATCCAGTTTGAGCCACACTGCCTCACACAACCACCCACTTTGTTCATGAAGCTCACAAGTCTCGAAGAAGTGGTCAGCGAAGCAGCTGTCGCGCTAGCGCTGGGCAGGTCTTACGGTGATGATCGCATCAAACTCGTCATCCGTTCGAACCGCATAGGCGAGCTGGTAGCCACACCGCATCGTTACGAGCAGATGCTCGACATCCGCGATGCCGGCACCTACACCAACTGCGGTCTTCAACTATTGGAGGCATTAGGCGAGATCGATTGCCAGGGCTATCTCTTCTTCTATCCACCCCTTCACCCGAATGCCCAGCAGAGCTACGCGGTGGTGACAACCGACGATGCGTTTGCTGTCTGCGACGCTTTTGAGTCGGCACTCGACGGGGGCGTGATGACCCAATTCCTTCCATTCGAAGACGAGCAACCCGTTCAGCCCCTCGAAACATAGGGTGTCTCCTGCGACCCCAAACGCCCCGTCAATCACGACGGGGCGGTCGCATTTATAGCTGATATTTGCTTGATCCGGCATTAAAGCAATCAGAAAAGCCAACCAACCTGAGTAATTCTGATTCGAGAACTTGCTTGTCATAGCAGCGCAGAACAGAAAGTGAAGGCTGGTTGGGTGCTTCTTGATTGTGTCCATGCCGGAAGCTTTGGCAACTTTCCGCTACAAAGGAGTCCCGCGCGGACAGCGCAAGCTAGATTCCCGCCTTCGCCGGAATGACAAAGAAGGTTAAAGACTAAGGGTTCGACTCAATCGCTGCAAAATGTTCTCGCCCATCGATTGACTACCCACAATATCTAAGCCCAAATTGGCCAAACCCATCGGTGTAATCTCTTGAGGGCTGTTTAGGTTCCCAGTTTTGTCCACCACCCTATTCACTTCTTTGGGACTTACAAAATCAATGCTGGGTTTGCGGGCAAAGGCTAAATTCTTGTACCAGTGGTCGTGGCTTAAGGCCTTTTTGATCTCGGGCAAGGCTGAGCCGCCGCCACACAACAGAATTCGGGTTGGCAGATGGTCTAAATTATCGAACTCACTTAAACTTAATTCCACGCCCGATAGCCAAGTTTCCACGTCGCTAGCAAGAGCATCGGTTACCTCTTTGGCCTGAGCGCCAGTGAGTTTGCCAGCTGAGTGTTGAAGTTTAAGCTCTTCGGCTTTGTCGAAGCCAACACCTAGGGCTGAGCTAATACGCTTAGTAAAGCTGCGCCCACCAATGGCGAACATTTGGGTGCCCTCCACGCCACCATTATTAACTACGGCAATATCGCTGGTGCCGCCACCAATATCTATAAATATAGCACTAAACTCGGTTGAATCCTCGGCGCCCACAGATTTAGCCACAGCAAAAGGTTCGGCAGCAATATTAATGCAGTTTAGGTCGAGATCGGCTGCCACAGTTTGCAGCGCACCCAAGTGCACCATGGGCGCAAAGGCGTTAAAAATCTGAATAGTTACATCTTTGCCCTGAAAGCCAACTGGATTGGTTACTCGGTAGCCGTCGATGTAAACATCGACCACTGCGGCATTCACTAGCTTAACCTCAAGCTCACGCTTGCCAGTTTCCCAGCTTAGTTGCTTGCGTACGGCATCGAAGGCCTGCTTTTGAATGCGCTCAATTATGTCCATCAATTCAGCTTGGTCGATCTTAATATTGGGTTTGGCGCGGCGATAGCTAACGGTGGTGGTGCCGCCCTTTACCAACTCGCCGGCAATACCCAAAACCGCATCTTTGGCCACACAGCCAGCCATCTCTTCGGCTCGGCGCAAGGCGGCATCGCAGTTCTCTACCACTCCAGCAATATCGGTAATAGCACCGCTACTCATATCGGTTAGGCGCTGGCGCTGGCGGCCGCTGCCAATAATCTCTACCACCTGCTCACGCTTGCCGGTCTTTTCGTCTTTGCCCTCTACTACTTGACCAATAAGAGCCTTAACGTACTCGGTACCAATATCGAGTGCAACTAAATATTGATCTGTGTTTTGCGATTTTTTAGAAAATTTTGGAAACTTCAATTCGTATGATTTGCCTGTTTGTAAATCACCTATAATTGTACCGCTTATGGTAGGGCTTGGCTAGCCACTAAAACCTTGAAAACCATATAAAGTTATGATATTATGGGCGAACAAGCGCACCTGAAGAACAAAAGGAGATGACACCATGCGCGATGACGATTGGATGGCTCGCGGCGCGTGCCGGTTCGAGCCACCCGCAAAATTTTTTCCCAGCGATGGAGTGGGGGTGGAGATCGCCAAGCGCGTCTGTGCCACCTGCCCGGTCAAGGATCCGTGCCTTGAGTATGCACTCGAGCACCATCTCGATCACGGCGTGTGGGGCGCTACCAGCGAACGCCAACGACGGCGAATACTCAAGAAACGCAAACAACCCGACAACCCGAGCCAAATCGGAGTCTGAACAGCGAAAGGACAGCATGAGCATGAGCCAAGTTATACCTATCAACGACCAGGCTCGGGCCGGTCTCGAGCAACCCTCGCGTTGGCAGGCCGATCGGTCAGCCTACGCCAAACTAGGCAAGGATCTGCTGGCGGGGCTCGAAGCAACCTTTCGGTTCGTCTTTGTGCTACTCGCCTCACCAATCTTGATCGTGCTTATGCCGCTACGACGGCTGTGGGTGGTCAAGATGACAGCCAACATCATGAGCTTTGCACGGCTGGTGGTAGCGCCGGTTGTGATCTTGGGCTACTTCTTGCCCTCGATCCTTCAACAGGGCGATATCACCAAGTGGACCACTTGGGTGGTAGGTATAGCCCTGCTCGACGGTATTGACGGACCCTGCGCCCGCTATCTCGATGCCGAAACCGACCTGGGCAAGATACTCGACCCGTTGGCCGACAAGATCATGATGGTCTGCCTGGTGTTGGCCTATGTAATCGGCACCATCCACGAAACCGGTTGGCTGCTGGTACCGCCCTTGTTGGTGGTAATCGTGTGGGTCTTCCATGTTGAACTCAACCTGGTCAAGGTTTCGACCAAATTGATTGCGCCCATGGTGCTCCGTATGGAGGTTGCCCATCCTGGTGCTAACGTCTGGGGCAAGATCAAGTTCAACGTGCAGATGGCAGCGTTCTTGGTGGGGTTCATGTTCCTGATCCACGATCCCACCAACCAGTTCGGCCCGGTTACAACCGTGGTTCTGCTAGGCATTGCCCGATGGTTAGCCGACAAGAGTCTGACTCGCCACCGTTGGGAATACATCTGGCTGGTAGTGCTAAGCCAGATCAACCCCCCGGCGCCGCAAGTAGACGTTCAATTCCCGATCCGGTTGGCTCTGGCCACCAGATTCCCGCTCGAGAGGTTCGGCCGAGTGGCTTAAAGCCGTCGCGAAAGGAGTTACTCAAAACGAGTCCCCTCGCGGGGGCTCGTTTTCGTTATACGTGACTTTTTTCAGCCAAAGTTCTTATACTTAAAACATTATTTATAGGAGCTTAAATTAATGGCGAGTAACAAAAAAGACAGCAACGGCTCGGGCGGGTTACTGTTTGTTGGCTTTATGTTTGTCGGCATAGCAGCCGGCTCTTATTGGAACAGCGTGGCTATTGGTACCCTAGCCGGCATGGGTGCAGGTTTTTTGGCTATGGCTATCTACATGGCTTACGCTAGCAAAAAATCGCAAAAATAGCTTTCTCTGGCATTAAAGCAAACAGGAAGCCAAAGAGCTTGGTGTGCTCCACGTTCGAGGACTGTTTGAGTCCCGACAGTACCGTCGGGACGAGTTCCGCAGAACTGGAAGCGGAGAGTAGATGGCGCTCCTTGTTTGCGTCCATGCCAGAAGCTTTGCTTCTTTGGCTACAAAGAAGTGCCGTATGCACAGTACAAGATTCAGCTTTCGGCCGAATGGCCGACCGTTCTTTTGAGACACCAAAAGAGGGCAAAAGTGTTTTGGCCTATGCTGCGATTCAAGCAGCGTGCAATAGCAAAAATACTTTCCTGTTGCTGTGCGGTCTTGTAGTGACAAGATTCTCGCAACAAGAACGCATTTTGCCACTGCACTTGCTGATCACAGCAACGGCCGGAAGGAACTATTCGATAACGGCTTTAATGCGGCGCACGCCCGCTGACGACGACTCTTCTTTGGTTATCTTAAATTTACCTATTTCGCCGGTGTGTTTAACGTGCGGGCCACCACAAATTTCTTTGGAATACCAATCCCCCTCTGGATCACCCACGGTATAAACTTTCACCACATCGGGGTACTTCTCGCCAAAGGCACCCAAAGCACCTTTCTCGAAAGCTGTATCTTTCGGCATTTCCTCAAAACTCATGGGCATGTCTTTGTGGATCACATCGTTCACCATGTCTTCCACCTCTTTGATCTGCTCTGGAGTCATTTTTTCGTGATGCGAAAAATCGAAGCGCATACGCTCAGCCGTAATATTGGATCCGCGTTGCACCACATGATCACCCAGCACATTACGCAGAGCGCGGTACATAAGGTGTGTAGCAGTGTGGTACTTGGTGGCAACCTCACTATCATCGGCCAAGCCGCCCTTGAATTGCCCAGCTGTGGCGGTTCGACTACGTTCGCGTTGCTTTTCCATCTCGATCTCGAATTGGTTTTCAAAATCTTGAGCTACTGGCAAGCCAACTCGTTTAGCCTCTTCTAGGCTAAGCTCTTTTGGAAATCCATAGGTGTCGTAAAGGGTGAAGGCAGTTGCGCCATTCAGGTCTTTTTTGTCGCGTAATAGGCGCTCAAACTCTTTAAGGCCACGAGCTAGTGTTGAGCGAAATACTTTTTCTTCGCGTTCGAGAGTGCTCATAATTTCTGCCTCCCGGTCGTTAAGCTCCGGGTAAGCATCGCCATAAATCTCAATCACTTTTGGCACTATGTTTTTAAATAAGTCGCTTTGAATTCCCAATACCAGGCCTTCGCGAATTGCGCGGCGAGCCAGCCGGCGCATTACATAGCCTTGGTCTTTGTTACCAGGGCTTACACCATCGGCCGACATAAAAGTAACTGTGCGGCTATGATCGGTGATAATTCGAGCTGCGCGCAGCGATGATTCAGGTGAGGTTTCCTCAAAAACGGTTTTGTGCACGTTGCGAGCATAAGCCTCGACTGTCTCCAGGATTTCGTGCACAGAGTCGGTTTCGTAAACATTATCTACGCCCTGCATGGCTACAGCCATGCGTTCCAAGCCCATGCCGGTATCCACATTTTTGTTTGGTAATTCAGTGTAGCTACCATCCTTATTGGCACGGTAAGTCATAAACACGTTATTCCAAATCTCCACAAAATCGGTGCTTTCGGTATCGAACTTGGGATTTTTATCGCTGCCTAGATAATAGAAGATCTCGGTATCTGGGCCGGCTGCGCCTGTTTCTACCCCGCCCCACCAGTTATCGTCGTGTCCCAGAGCAAGGATTCGCTCACCTTCTTTGGCTTCGATGCCAACCTTTTTGTACAGCTCTTGCCAGATCTTGATAGACTCATCATCTTTCGGCACCTCACCATCACCCTCGTAGACAGTTATGTATAGTTTGTGTGGATCTATACCCATCCACTTTTTGTCGGTCAAAAATTCCCAGCTCCAGGTAATTGAGTCTTGTTTAAAGTAGTCGCCCAAGCTCCAGTTGCCAAGCATCTCGAAAAAAGTTAGGTGAGAGTAATCACCAACTTCATCGATATCGGTGGTTCGAACCACCTTTTGACTGTCAGCCAGGCGCTTGCCTTGCGGGTGTGGTTGACCCAACAGATAGGGCACCAAAGGGTGCATGCCGGCAGTTGTAAACAGCACCGTTGGATCGTGCTCGGGCA
Source organism: Candidatus Saccharibacteria bacterium (assembly GCA_016191105.1). NCBI lineage: Bacteria > Candidatus Saccharimonadota > Candidatus Saccharimonadota bacterium. Next base: position 196,870 of record JACPPH010000008.1, on the reverse strand, counting down.
CCACCGGTGCACTGGGGATAATGGCGTGGTCTTTAGATTTAAAGAAATCTAAGAATTTCTGCCGTATTTCTGCGGTTTTCATGAGCTTGATTATACTACTTTTTCAGGTTTGGGGCTAGTTACTAGGGGCGATGGTGCCGCCCGCATAAAATAAGGCGTCTTGAATAGATTTTATCACCGTCTGAACGTTTGGATCGTCACTCTTACAGTCAGCATTGGGCTGAATGCTGTAATACACGGCGCCGACCTTTTGGGCTCCCTTAAAGCCTTGTTGCGCGGTGCCCAACAGAGCTGCGCCCGATAATTTATTGGAGCTACCTTCGACCACTGCCTGGGCCTTGCACTGTGGAATCTTTATTGCATTGAGGGTGCGAGTCGAAAAACTCACATTGCCCGACGAATCGATAAAATAGTAGGCGTCTCTAATGGTTGGTGAGAGTTGTAGTTTTATGCCTTTTTCGGGAATGTTTAAGTAAGAACCGGCACCACTTTTAAACCCATTGGCCAATTTTTGATTGTCAGCCTTGAGATTATTTATTTGACCTTGCTGCACAAAAACTACGAATAGTAAAACAAGAGCCGCAGCCGCCAGAACCCAGGTAGCTACCCTCCAACCATTGCGCTGGGCCGGCTTTGGAGTTAACGATCTATCCTTGCGGTTTTTCACTGCCATTCGAAAGCAGGTACCGATTGGTTTTGTTGATCCATAATGAGCCCTTGTTATTTTGAACTTATTATAGCATAAGCATTTTAGAAGGGTTCGATAATGCCGCCACCCGCCACCTTGTTGCCATCGTACAAAACAGCCGATTGGCCAGGAGCTATTGCCCGTTCTGGTTTTGTGAGTTTGACCGTCCAGGTGTCGTCTCGAGCTTGTCGAGAGATCTGGCTAGACTTTTCCACCCCGGTCGAAGTGACAGGAAAACGCGGGGTAATAGTGCAAGCAATTGCCTTGACACGATATCGAACCTTAACTGTATATTCTTTGCCGGTTTCTGGCTCTTGCCACCAAACGCAGTCATTTATCTTAAAATTATTTCTCTTGAGAAGGGTTGAGTCCTCATCTGTTGTTACGTGCACTACGTTGGCTTTTGTATCAACTTTGTATACAAAGTAGGGTTGGCCGCCGCCAACTCCAAGGCCATGACGCTGACCAATGGTGTAATAAAACGCACCCTGATGTTGGCCTATTTTGTTGCCTCTCTCGCTCACGATATCACCTGGTTTAGGCCTTACAAACTCAGCCAAAAAATCGCGCATGGGCACCGGCCCTACAAAACACAACCCCTGACTATCGGCTCGGTTGGCTGTAGGTAATTTGTACTTACGAGCCAATATACGAACTTGAGTTTTGGCAAGCTCACCAAGCGGGAAAATTGTTTTCTTAGCCGCGCTCCCTGGCATGCGATACAAAAAATAAGTTTGGTCCTTACTGGCGTCCTTGGCCTTACAAAGTTGGCCGTCGATGATCTTGGCATAATGGCCAGTAGCGATCATTTCGGCGCCATCAGCCCGACACTTACTTAAAAACAGCTTAAATTTAATCTCAGAATTGCACATAATATCGGGATTGGGGGTTAGACCAGCTTTGTAGGTATCGATCATATATTTAGCGACAGTATCGAAATACTCTCTTTCAAAGTCATAGACTTTCAGGGGGATCTGGAGGTGCGCGGCCACCGAGCGAGCACTAGCCAGATCCTCGCGCCACGGGCAGTGATGGCCGGCCACATCGTGACTCCAGTTTTTCATGTACACACCTATAACTTCGTGGCCCTGGTCTTTAAGTAAGGCCGCAGCCACCGAGCTGTCGACTCCGCCCGAAAGCCCAACAAAGACCCTAGACACGTATCGTTTCCCCGGCCGTTGCAAGATCAGCAAGTGCAATAGCAAAATGCACTCTTTTTTTGAGAATCTGGTTTTTACCAGACCGCGCAGAAACAGAAAGTATTTTGCTTGTTGCGCGCTGCTTGAATCGCAGCACAGGCCAAAGACTTTTGCCTTCTTTTAGTCTTTTCAAAAGAAGGTTGGCCATTCGGCCAAAAGCTGAATCTTGCCATTCCATGGCTTGGCCAACTTTTGGCAGTAAAAGTTGGATAAAACTGCCGACATGGACACAAAACATGAGCACTAATGAGCTTTCGCTTCCAGTTCTGCGCAACTCATCTCGGTCAAGACCGGGATTCAAACAGTCCTCAAATTTGGAGCACTTAAGCTTACTTAGCTTCCTGTTTGCTTTAATGCCGGAGAAAGTAGCTAGATGTATTTTCGAATGTTGGAGGACGCCAGGTATCATTGGTAACTGCCGGTTAGGTAAATAAACACTAGCTTTTGTAACTCACTCAAAGAAATATCAAAAGCAAAGCCCGACTTCCACCAAGCCGCCTTGCTCCAGCGATCGTCGAAGGCAGAAACCCCAATTACCTTGTAGGCTGGCCCAAGCACTGCCCTAAATGTCATATCGGCCCGGCGTTGATGGTAGGGGCTGGTTACCAATATTAAACTGCGGGCATCGAGTTGGTCTAAGATATGTTTGCTATCGATTGCGTTTTGATAGGTGTCTTGAGCAGCTTCATCTATCAATATGTCTTGGTCGGCTATGCCAGCACTCAAAGCCTGATCGCGCATAGCCAGGGCGTTGCTGGGGCCATCGTCGAGAGCAGCACCAGAAAGAATTAGCTTTTTGCCGTAGCCATCTTTAAATAGTTGGATGCCCTTCTGGGCTCTAGCTGTTGTGCGGCCGCCCGAGATCACCACAATAGCATCGGCCTTTTGCAAGTTATCTTGAGGGCTCAAAAAAAAGCCTAGGCCAAAGAAAATCAACAAGACCAAGCCGCCAATAAGACCAGCCAAGATAATTGCTGCAACTGTACGCTTCTTCATTGCCTTAATTATACCCAAATTGCTTTAAACAATTCGACAAAGCTGCCAGAAATCGATCGACATCATCGCCACTAGTACTACGGCCAAAACTAACTCTGAGTGACCCTTGAGCTTGCCCGCTATTTAGGCCAAGTGTCATTAGTGCGCGGCTGGGCCGGTCGTTGCTAGCCTCGCAGGCCGCACCAGTGGCCACTTCAAGCCCTGCAGCATCCAGACTTGCCACCAAATCTTCGCCGTTGATGCCGGCAAAACAAATGCTCACACACCAAAACACCCTAGACTTTTTGTGGCCGTTAATTATAGCCTTTGGATAATTTTTTTGCACAAAACTGATTAGCTTAAGATAGAGTGCTTGAAATTTTAGATTGTCGACTTTACGATGTTGGCTTGCAAGCTCCAAGGCCTTGGCCATGCCTGCAGCAGCAACCACGTCCTCGCTACCCGGCCGTAATCCCCGTTGCTGAGCGCCGCCGAAAGCGGTGGGTTCGAGTTTGGTACCACGGCGTACATACAATACACCGGCACTTTTAGGGCCATAGACCTTGGCGCCGCTCAGGGTTAGCAAGTCCACTCCCAGCCTATTAACCTGTAAATTTAAGTTGGTAGCAGCCGAGGCATCGGTGTGAATAACAACGTTCTTATTGGCCTGTTTGGCTAGCCGGCAGATCTCCGCAATTGGCTGGACCGTACCGAATTCGCTGTTTACTGCTGAAATTGTGATTAAAATTGTTTTGCTGTTTATAAGCTTTTTGAGTTCAGCTTGCTTAACCTGCCCAGATTCGTCGACTGGGCACCATACGACCTCAAAGCCTTCGCGCTCAAGCTGTAAGAGAGGTTCATAAACCGAAGCGTGCTCGGTAGCGATACTAATTATACGTGCTTTTGGAGCTTTGTGGGCACGGGCATAACCTAAGATAGCCAGGTTGTTGGCTTCAGTAGCACCGCTGATAAATATAATCTCAGTCGAGTTGGCACCCAAAAACATGGCAACAGACTTTCGAGCTAAGCGTAGAATCTCTTTGGCTGTACGCGCACTCGAGTAGCTAGCCGAAGGATTGGCAAAGCTTCTGGCGGTTTTAACCATAACTTTTCCGACCTCATTATCTAGTGGTGTGGCGGCAGCGTAATCTAAATAAACACGCTTCATAGGCATATTACTATACCAGAAAAGCGCTTATTTTGCTAGATTAAAAAGTTTATCGACATTGCTCGTGGAGATGCTGGCTAGTTCCTCGACTTCTTGGCCACGCAAGTCGGCCAGGAACTTAGTAGTTTCCAAAACATAAGCAGGTTCGTTGCGCTTGCCACGATATGGCACGGGAGCCAGATATGGGCAATCGGTCTCAAGTAGAATTTTATCATCTGGAATCAATTCAGCCGCCTTAAGCTGGTTGGCATCTCTGGTAAAGGTCATGATGCCGTTGAGCCCAAAATATAAACCAGCTTCAAGCCCTTTTTCGACCTCTTTTGGACCGCCCGTAAAACTATGAATTACGCCCTGGATTTTGGGGTAATTTTTTAAGATTGTCCAAAAATCTTCCCACCCGTCTCGTATATGAAAAACCACCGGTAGCCCCTCTTGTGCCGCCAGTTCAAGCTGAAATTCTAAAGCTCTCTGCTGCTCAGCCTGGCCAGACAAATTTCGATAGTAATCGAGGCCACATTCACCAACAGCCACAATTTTGCCTTGGTTATCTTCGGCTTGGATGAGTTCCTTAATAGTAAGCAGCGCATCTTCTCCCCTGCTAGCTTCGTGCGGATGAAGCCCGGCCGTGGCATACAAGCCAATGCTGGCAGCCTGCCTTTTAACCTCTGCGTTACTCACGAAGTCCAGGGCTTTTTGCGAGTCAACGTCGTTCACCCCTACACAGATTATCTGGTTGACTTTGGCTTTACGACAATTACCAAAGACTTCGCCTAGATCGTGGCTAAATTCATCGAAATGAATGTGAGCGTGGGTATCGACTAAGCTCATTCTTCAACCCGAGGAAACAAAATGCCTACTGAGCTGTCAACTTTACCGCCCATGAAAGTCTTCTGAATCTTAGCGGTGGCTTCTGGAATAACCGGCTCTAGCCATTTACTCAACTCAACCAGTTCAGAAACAATCCCACTCAATACATCTTTAACTTTACCGGGTTCGGTTTTTACTAGTTCCCACGGTTTGTTTTCCTCGATAGAAGTATTAAGTTCCTCAATTCGAACAAATATTTTTTGCAAATACTGTTCAAATTTGAGTTTTTCAATATCATCTTCGAGCGCTAGAGGCTTAGCTGGGTTAATTTTTTCAAATGACCCATCGCAATATTTGTTGAGCATTGCGGCTGTTCGAGTTACTAAGTTGCCCAGCTTATTGCCAAGCTCAGTCTCATAGACAATCTTGAACCGTTCCCGACTGAAATCACCGTCAGCCCCAAAAGGGATCTCGCGCAATAAAAAGTAGCGTAGAGCATCGTTGCCATATTTGTTGGCTAGTTCAACAGGATCGATTGCATTGCCCAGACTCTTACTAATCTTTTCGCCATCGATGGTAAAAAAGCCGTGGGCAAAGACTTTTTGCGGAAGCTCTAAGCCGGCACTCATGAGCATTGCTGGCCAGATAATGCAGTGAAACTTAATAATATCTTTGCCAACAATGTGAACATTGGCCGGCCAGAATTCCTTGTACTTGTCATCTGGGTAGCCGACACCAGTTAGGTAGTTAATAAGTGCATCGAACCATACGTATATTATCTGGCTTTCGTCGAAAGGCAGTTTTATACCCCACTTTTGGCTGGCTCGCGAGATGCTAACATCTTCTAAACCGCGATCAATAAAGGCCGATACTTCGTTGCGCCGACTCTCGGGCTCTACAAAGTGTGGATTATCGGTTATATACTGCTTGAGTTGGTCTTGATATTTACTGAGTTTAAAGAAATAATTTTCCTCTTTAAGATGTTCAACTTCGGTTTTGTGTATTGGGCAGCAACCGTCGATCAGCTCGTCTTCGCGATAGAATGCCTCGCACTTAAAGCAATATGGTCCTTCGTAAACGCCTTTCTCAATGTCGCCTGCTTCGTGGATTTTCAAAATTACATCTTGTACCGCTTTAACATGGGCTGGTTCGGTAGTGCGAATAAAGCCATTATTGGTTATGCCTAGCTGTTTCCAGATAGCCTCCCATTTTTTGGCAGTCTGATCTGTATACTCTTGAATTTCCTGGCCGACTGCTTTAGCGGCCTCGATGGTTTTTTTAGAATTCTCATCGGTGCCAGTTAGTAAAAATACATTGCTATCACCAAGCTTACCGCGCCAATAGCGAGCCAACACATCGGCTGCAATGGTCGAGTAGGCGTGGCCAACATGTGGAACATCGTTGATGTAGTAAATGGGAGTGGTTACATAGAATTTTGGCTTGGTCATGATTTTGATTCCGGTGTCTTTGGCTTGTTTTTGATCTCGTGCAAGCGATTAACCGCCTGAGCTTGGGTCTGCTTAGCTTGGGCTAATTTTCGCTTAGTGTGTCTGGATTTTACCAACAAATAGATAACAATGCCAGCCAGAATTAGACAGAACACCACCAACGGCCACCATTGACTCGAGACCTGGGTAGTGGCTAGCATCAGCGAATTATTACCTGTCTGTAAAACCTTAACGGTCGAAGGATTAAGAAAGCCAATGCTTAGCCCCCAGGCCACGGAGCTAATTTTTTGAGCCGGCGCCAGCGAACCAAGCTTAACTCGCTGGCTGTAGCTACCTTCGGTTATTTCGAGGTAATAATTGTCACCGGCAGCATTCTGAGGTGCCTGTAAGCTATAGTTTATGAGACTCACAAACGGCAGAACCGCATATTTACTAACACTTATCTGACTCGTGGATGGTAGTTGTGCCACAGCTTGTTGGTAGCTAATAGTTGTAGCTTCGTATTGGTAATTAATATCCTGGCCGTTTTGCATAACCGCGGTCGGTGAGTCATTGTTTTTGCCCCAAATAGCAAAAGCTACATGAGCAAGATCAGAGGTGCCAAAGTTCTGAAACTTCTCAGCCCAGGTTGGGTCAACGTTCATCCAGCCTACACCCGGTACATAAGCTTCAACCCAGGAGTGCAGCGAATCGCTAACCGACGAAGACGGCTTGAGATTACCAGAATAGCCATAACCAATTGGCATGCGTGCCGGAATACCGGCCGCCCGCAAGAGCGCGATAGTAAGATCGGAGTACTCCAAACAAACAACATTATTGGGGTTTTCAAAGGCCTTGAGCGCACCTTGGCGAATGTTGTATTTAATTTTTTCGCTGTTGTAGCTAAGCCTGCTCACCACATAGTCATTAATAGCTTGTACCTGCTTGGCAACCGTATCTTTGCCCTTGGTTAGCTCGTTGGCTTTTTGAATAATCGCCGGATTATTGGCTTGCCAATAGGGCTGAGGGCTAGTATAGGCGCCTACCAACTCAGCCGGAATATCGGCCTTGGTGCCACTGGCTACCAGGTTGTAATCTAAGTACTTAACCACCACCGCAACACTAGTTTTCACTACCATGCGAGTTCGTGGTGGCACCATGTAATCAGCTAGTATGTTGCCCTCAGCATCCAAACGCGTAGCCGATGGTTGAGGCTCAAGCCTATTTATGTAGACTTTTTGAGCCGAAGTGGTAGGCGGTAGGGTTACAGTAAGGGTTTTGGCCGTATTAGAGTCGTTGTTGAGCGGAAAGTTAAAATTAATGTCATACACTGTAGAGTCGCCAAACACCAGGCTAAGAGATTGGTTGGCAATATCGGTTTGATCAAAGTTATAAGTAGTAAAACCGTCTTTACTGCCGGCATTGACTGGCCGCGGACCAGTGGTGTGTAGTGGCCCAAAATTGTCGGGCACAACCAAGCTAATCTTGTATTGTACGCTTGCATCGGCCGCCACCGAGGGAATATAAACTGTGCGCGCACTACCTTGGCTTTCTACCAGCTTAGTAGTATCAAAACTAACCACAAAACTCCAGCGATTGCCTAAGCCAGCATTTTGACGATTAAAGTTAATCAGTATCTGTTGGTAGTTATAGCTATAGCCCTTGCTGTTGGCCGCTTTCACAGCCGTAGTGTAAGGGATACTAGCACCGTCGCCATAGTTGACTGTTAGGTTAGTCAGCTGATCGGTCGGAGCTGAAAGCTGAATGCTGTTTAGGTATTTGTTGGCGGTTTGATTTGTAACCGCATAAGTTTCGGTAACCCGGGTGACGCCATCAGATCGAGCCTCATACTTAATGTCAACCGTATTTGCAAATTCGGCCGCCGCCCGGCTCGGCTGTGGAACAGCTGTGGCCATTAGGCCATAAAGAATCAACAACCCGATAGCTGCGGCTTGCAACAGCCAGCCGCCAGTAAATCTCTGGCCAAATTTTCTCATATTTTTATGATAGCATATGAACTATTTCAGGTCGTACTTATAAACATTGGTTGGGGCTGGTACTAGTCGTTTTCGGTAAAAGGCGTTAGCCTTCTCTTTAGATGGCCGCGACGTCCACATAAGTCTAGTGACACCCATTTTTTTGGCCCGTTCGACTGCAAAGTTAAACATTTTGTCTGCCAACCCCGTGCCTTGATTGCTTCTGTCTATAGCGAAGTGTTCAAATACGCCTTGTTTTCCTGTGAGCGTATAGTAAGCTGCGACTGTGCACATACCAACAACCTTTTGATCACGAACCGCAACTACAACGATAGTCTCTTTGTTACTGAGCATATCGTTAACAATTGTGATATCCAACTTTCTGGGCTTATCAAATAACTTAAATAATTCATTTAGGTCATTAAGATTATTATCTGTGCATTCTTTTAAAACCTTTATTGTTGACTTTTCGTTCATAGCACACTTTCTGCCGAATTATACAGCCGCCGCCATTCGTCTAAACTTAGTTCTTGGGCACGAGCAGTTGGCTTAAGCTTAGCTTGTTCGAGTAAACTCTCGACCTCATTTGTTGGCAACTGCAAGCCACCACTCAGGGAATTGCGTAGCATCTTGCGCTTCTCGCCAAAGCCGGCCTTAACTAAACGAAAAAGCTTTTTGGTGTCGGCCGTAAAGGCTGGCTTGGGGCGTCGCACAATCTGGATTATGGCCGAATCCACATTCGGGACAGGCTGGAATAGTTCTCGACTTACAGCTCGAACAATATGAGCAGTCGCATAGTATTGCACGCTCACACTCAATATCGACATCTGCCCTGGCTTGGCCACAATCCGTTCGGCAACTTCTTCTTGGATGAGCAAGCTCATAATGCTCGGTGAGTTTGGAGCCTCTAGTAGTCTACGAATTAAATTCGAGGTTAGGTAATATGGGATGTTAGCCACAACCTTGTAGCCTGGTGGTAGTTTAGATAGATCAAACTTGAGTATGTCTTGCTCAACAATCTCAACATTGCTGGTTAGTGCAAACTGGGCTTGCAAGCCAGGCAGCAAATCGGCATCGGCCTCGACCGCAATTACGGCTTTGGCCTTTCGTGCTAAAAGTTCGGTTAAGCTACCACGGCCAGGGCCAACCTCGAGCACAAAGTCGTCTTTGGTTAGCTCAGCCGCCTCCACAACTTTTTCTAGGCTTTCTTGGTCGAACAACCAATGCTGCCCAAATGACTTTTTAGCTTTCATTGCCCTACTTCTTTCAAGATGTACCGAGCTACATCTGCAACAGGCTTAGACGCATCGACCAATATTGCGCCTTTTTGCTTGGCATATTCTTCCACGCCTTTATTCCATGCAAGTTGACGCTTAAGATCTTCTGGGTCTTTGCCAAAATCGTGGCTGGTTCGGTTCATAATGCGGTGCTTCAAAGTTTCGTCGTCTACTTTGAGCATGAATATCTTACTAAAGTAATGCTCAAATTGGGCCTGGTTCATAGCTCCACCACAAACAAAAAGTATATTATCTGTTTGACTGCCTAGCCGCTGTTCAACCTTGTTTTTTTCCCACAACCAATTTAGCTGAGACTTCTCGCTGGTTGGCTCACCCGTTTTTGGATCACCATAGTAACCAAAAACCTTGTCTGCATCAATTACAGTATAGCCCTTTGTTTTTAGCTCTTCGCCAACTGTCGACTTGCCACTACCAGAGATGCCTTCAATCAAATAATTGTACTTGGCCATCCCTAAATCTTCTCTTTAAGCTCGGTCCAAGTAACGACTTTGGCCCAGTTTCTAAGAATTGGCCCACTTAGTATGAACTCTTTGTCTTCTTGGTTTCCCGAATATGGATCGACCCCCTCTTTGAGTACAAAGACTTTGTAGCCGCGCATGCTTAGCTCTTGGGCGGCGCACAACACACAACAATCAATTGTTAAGCCAATTAAGGCTACGTCGACTTCCCCTGGCTTGCCAACTGCTTTATCTAGCCACTCTCCAAGCCGTTTTGTGTCTTCATATGGATAGCCTGGATTTTTTGAGGGATCACCGGCATTTTCGCGTGTCCAAATAGGTGAGTTCATGCACTTTATCCAGACAGGTTGTAGCTTTACATCATCTGGTATAACAGACTCGTAGCCACTGGTAGCAGGCAGACAACTCGAGTCTCTATCGCCCGGCCTAGGTTGACGATAGTCCGATACAATTTCGGCAAGTTTTAAGTTGTGATCCCTCATAAAAGGTATGAGCGTTGCACTAACAAATTCAACGTTAGGATGCTCGTGGAAGTGCTTGCCGCCCTTGGCTGCAAAGTCTTTTTGCATATCTACCGACATTATTCGTGTTTTATTCATAGATTAATAATACCAAAAAGAGGCCGGGTTGGCCTCTTAAGTATGTTACCTATTAAATACTAGCGCAGGAACCGGCCACAGATAGGCCACGGGCTGGAGCCAGAGACTGCGTAGGTAGCTTGGGCTTTGGCATCTTGCACGGCCGGCGGAGCATCGGCAGGGTCACGATAGCCGCCATAATTGCCCCAAGTCGAGTAGCTAAACTGGTAGGCGCCGCGATAGAGTGGATTATTCTTGTTAGCATAATTACCGCCCGATTCACAGTTACGCAAGGCCGCCCAGCCAGAGGTGTTGGCATTATGAGCGTTTTGGGCAGCCACCGATACCGGGCCAATCACAACCACCTTGGTTTTTGGAGCAACATCAACTGCCTCTTGCAGCAGCTGCCTGGATTGTTCGGCGCCATTTTGCATGGTTATAGTAAAAGTCAGTGTCTTCTGCCCAGGCGCACCAGGATCGCGAACTTCACTATAGCCGACCGGTTTAGAGTCGTCGGTCACATACTGAATTTCGGGTTCTATAGTTTGCTGCTCGGCTACAATCTTTTGGTCAACCCGGTTAATAGCAATCTTCATGCCGGCAACTAATTTAGCGTTTGCCCCTGGAGTAATAACATCATTCGGCTGAACAGTTAGGCCTTTTTCGGCCAACAAGTCGGCAACTGTCGATTTCTGGGTACGCACGTTGAAAGTTTTGCCGGCCAACACTACAGTCACTGGTGTAGCACGCTGTATAACTAGCTTTTCGCCAACCGAGCCGTCACTAAGCATTTGGTGTTCGTTTTGGAGCTCGGGCGTTACAACATCTTCTGGATACAGAGTGATGTTGTTGCGCTCAATCACGCTGCGCGGGCTGCGATAGCCCGAAAGAATGGTTGTGGCTTTGCCACCATCGACAATTAAGTACGGCCGCGCCCGATAAATGTTTATATTGGTTACATTTGAGCTCAGAGGCTGGTCGGCACTAGGTTCAACCACATCGCCCTGGCCAAGCGTTACACCATTCTTTTCTAATGCCTCACCCACCGTATTGGCGCTAGTAGCAACCGTGCGCTTCTGGCCGTCGGCAAAAATGCTTACCAGGCTCTGACTATTGGCAAATGCCTGGTTGCTACCACTCAGGTTGATCTGATCGCGCGAAAAAGCACCGACTGTTAAGATAAACAAAAACACGAGTCCAAAGACAATTAGCCCGCGCTTGAGTGTGTATTTTGCTTTTCCAGTGTTTGCTTTTGCCAAGCCCTTGCGGACAACTGAAGATGACAATCTTCTCGGTAAAATAATAAGCCTCACAAATTATCTAAAAGGCTTTTGTTTTTGTTTATATTTGGCTAATCACTATTCTAGACCTTCAAGCATAAGCATGTCAATGGATTTTGAATACATTTTTGATTCATTTAGCTTATGCTTAACCGAGAAGCTGTAATTTTTCAAGCCAGAATTTCCAAACCGGCTCGAGCTGGCTTGATTTTAGGCTTCCCAGATCATACCAGCCAATAGATTTCACTTCGGATTCTTGTATTTTAGGCCTCCCGGTAACCTTAGCTTCATACAGATACCAGTCGTGGCCAGTTACACCAGCACTACACCAGTTCCAATCAATAAGCTCATGTTTCAGCAATTTAAGATCTTTGGCGGCTAGGCCGGCCTCCTCCAAGACTTCTCTTATAGCTGCGACTTTAGCAGACTCACCTTCATCAACATGACCAGCTATGCCTGCTAAACCAAATGGAGGGGTTGCACGATCAATTAAAAGAACTTGATTCTTGTCATTTACTACCAGAACACCTGCTGAAACATGAACTTGCTTATTGTTAATAGTAATGACCTTTGGCTTGCTCATACTTTTCTCAATGGTGCAAAGCCTAAGTTTAGGGTTTTTACGCCGGCTCGGTAGAAGCTTACTACAACTTCACTGTCATCGAGACTCTTAACGATGCCGCGGCCAAAGGCATCGTGCTCTACCTCATCACCCGGGCTAAGCTTAGGCAGATTGACAAACGGCTCATCGTCGAAGCTGTCACCGCTCGATGGATCAGACAGTGTTTGTCGCTGTAGCAGCTGGCCAAGGGTGCCAGTCGGTGAGGTTGATTCCACCAGCTCGGCTGGGATGTCGCTCAAAAAGCGCGAGGGCACGTTGTGCTGAGTGCGTCCATACAACATACGAGCATTGGCATGAATCATATAAAGCTTGCTCTTGGCGCGAGTCATGCCCACGTAGCATAGGCGGCGCTCCTCTTCGAGCTCCACAGCCTCAAACATGGCTCGAGAGTGCGGGAATATAGCCTCCTCCATACCGGCCATAAAGACGGTGTCGAACTCCAGCCCTTTAGCCGAATGTAGAGTCATCAAGGTTACGGCGTCTTGGCTTTCTTTGAGGCCATCGAGGTCAGAAATTAATGTGATTTCTGTTAGAAAGGCCTCCAAGCCAGCATTGTCGAAGCTCTTGGCTACGCCTATAAACTCTTGGAGGTTCTCAATGCGGTCGGCCGAGATGATGTTGCCGTCGTCTAGATACTTAAGGTAGCCAGTGGTTTTTAATACTGTCTCAACCAGCACGCTCAAGGGCAGAGTCTCTTGTTTTACCTGAAGCTCTTTGATGGTGGCGGCAAACTCAGTGAAAGCTTTGGCCGCCTTAGGTGTTAGCCCTTCAATCTCTGTGGCGTTGGCCATGGCCTCGAGCAAGTTAAGTTCAAACCGAGCCGTATAATCGAAAAATGTTTGTAAGCTGCGCTCGCCCAGGCCGCGCGGAGGCACGTTGATTACGCGGCGTAAACTAATCTGGTCGTTGGGCTGAAATACAAAGCGCAAGTAAGCTAAGGTATCTTTGATCTCTTTGCGTTCATAAAACCGTACTCCACCGACGATCTGGTATGGCACGTTGTAGCGCAGAAATGACTCTTCCAAGGCGCGTGACTGAGCGTTAGTACGGTACAGCACCGCAAAGTCATGCCGACTAAGCCGTGGGTCGTGCTCGATAGCGCTCTGAATAGTTTGCACTATAAACCGGCCCTCTTCGAGCTCATCGCGCACACTCACGAGCTGGATCTTAGCTCCACTGCCGGCTTCGGTCCAGAGCTCTTTTTCGCTGCGGGCAGTGTTTTTAGATATCACCGCGTGGGCAGCATCTAGTATGGTCTGAGTAGAGCGATAGTTTTGCTCGAGTTTTACAATCTTAGCGGTCGGATAATCACGCTCAAAATTAAGGATGTTTTCGTAATTGGCACCGCGCCAGCTGTATATGCTCTGCCAGTCGTCACCAACTACACAAACATTGCTGTGCTCACGCGCCAGTAAGTGAATGAGTGTGTACTGAGCGTTGTTGGTATCCTGATACTCATCGACCAATATGTACTGAAACTGGCTTTGGTATTTTTTTAACACCTCGGCCTCAGTTTGGAACAACTTAACTAACTGCATTATAAGATCATCAAAGTCCATAGCCTGGGCCTTACGCAACTCTTTTTGATAATCAGGGTAAATTTTGGCCGCGGCCTCTTGCAAGCGACCGACGGCAAAGTTGGCGTATTGGTTTGGATCGAGCAGTTCATTTTTGGCGCTGCTTATCATGTGCCCCACAGCGTTAGCAGTAATAGTTTTTTCGTCGATGCGGTGTTGTTTAATAAGGTGCTTAATGAGCGCCTGAGAGTCGTTGGTGTCGTAGATTAAAAAGTTACTAGGGTAGCCAATGTGGGTCGCCTCGCGCCGCAAAATCTTGTTGGCAATGGAGTGGAAGGTGCCAAGGAAGGGCAGATAGTTCATATTGTCTTCGTGAAAGTGCAGAATCCGCGCCACCCGTCGGCGCATTTCGCCAGCGGCTTTGTTGGTAAACGTAACCGCCAAAATGTTGGCGGCCGGAATTTTGCGCTCAGCAATCAGGTAGGCTATGCGGTGCGTAAGGGTTTTGGTTTTACCACTGCCAGCACCAGCCAGCATTAATACTGGCCCTTCGGTGGCCAGCACGGCCTGCTTTTGCGATTCATTTAGAGATTCCAGAATCTGTTGCATTGGTCTATTTTACTACAAGCATTAGCACATACGAACATTTGCCGTAAATAAAAAAGCCCAGCGAGTGGACGGGGACATGCTTTAATCCCCGCCCACCCTTCCGGATGGCACCTCGATACGATCGAGGGGTTGGTGGAGTCTCTAGTTCGGCTCGAGAAACCACCTTTGCCCCGCCTTAGCGCGAACGCCAGGGTCGGAGTGGGTATGTGATAGGCCAGAGGCCCTTAAAGTCGGCACGCGGCGGCCGACATCGCCGAAACATACCACTTGCGTTTTGTGGCGCAGAACCACTCGACCAGTGAGCTGTTACGCACTCTTTCAACCGGGGCTGTTTCTAAGCCCTAGTCCTGGCTGTCTTTGCAGTTCCACTACCACTGTTGCCCTACAAGCTCAGGAGCTCGCTCGAGCCAGTCTACCGGCTTTTCCCGCCCCTGTGTAGGACAGGCACCGAGGCACACCGGCACTTAACCCAATGGGCACCCGAGAACCGCAGTCGAACCTGTGAGTTGCCCCACTGGTGGGACCGCTTGTGGCCGGGTTGAGATTATTTTAGCACAAAAAGACGAAAATTATTTCTGAAGCTTAAAGTAGCCGACCGTAAATGGCAGCGACGGGATAGCGTTAATTTGGATCTTGCCAAGTAGTTCATTTGGCCCAGTCTGCACCACTTCATCTACCACCAAGCGTAGCCACCACGGGTTGCTTGGCAGGTTATAGTCGATCTTCAGTACTTGCTTGTCGGGGTCAGTTAAGCCTTTGGCGCTCGACATCTTAAACTCGTACTTATCACCTTCGGCAAACACATTAATTCCAGCGGCCGTTGCAGAATCGAACTTCTTACCCTGCCAGCTGCCTTGCGAAACTGTGGCTGTGCCTTTGTAGCTGCCGTTTGGCAGCTCGGTTGGAGCTGTCCCACTCGCAAACTGACTGTGCTCTGGCATCTGGCTAGTGCGCCAACCATAGTAGGCTCGCACCAATAAAAAAGCTACGAATAGTAAAACCAGTAGGCTCAGTGCTATTAGGCCGATAATTTCTAGGGTTTTCATTTACCCCACTTGAGCTCAAACTTTTGGCCTTTATAGCCGCCAAACTTTCCAAAAGCATACCAACTATCAACATTTACCTTATAAAACTGGTGGCCATCTTCGCGTTTGGCTTCTTCTAAAATACCTTCGTCACAATTTAATCGCTTTTGGAATAGTGGAAAGGCCTTGTTGCGTTCGGCTTCAACGTCAATCTTTTCAGCCCTGCCCTCAAAGTAAATGCCATGGGGATAATCATCTAATGTATGCTGGCGTACGATATTGCCGGCGACCTTAGGATTAGAGTCAATTTCACGGCTGTGTCTACGAGAAGTTAGCGATCGCCAATATAAATTTAAGTCATTGTCATAAACAAAGTGAACTTCGCAGACCCATGGTTTGTTGCCAGCACAGGTTCCGAGCAACATGTGTATAACATCTGGCAGGTAGTCGCGGATTACTTTTTCGACATCCATAGTTATTTCTCTACCTTATATTTTAGCAGAACTTCTTCTTTATGAATCTCTTCGACCGAAATTAAGGAGGTTCTTACTTCAAAAGCATCTGGCGCAATAATTGGCAGCCCCTTGCCAATCATTACAGGTTCGATGATAAGATGAATTTCATGAACTAAGCCTTCTCTGAGAAATGAAGCGTTGAGCTTACCGCCGCCGTCTACTAAAGCGCTTTCCGTGCCCTGTTCCCTAAGCAACTCTAGAGCGTGCCGCGGACTTGTTGTCAAATTATAGCCTTCCTCAAGCTGTAAATTTGTGTCGCTTGAAACAACTATCTTATAAATTTCGGCCAACTTTTTGGACTGCCTCTCGTTAAACTCTGTAAGATTACTCTAAAGGTTTTCGTAGACCCTGCGACCCCAAATTATGCAGCCGAATTCCTTGGCTTTTTGCATAACATAGTCACCGCCTTCGTCAGACAGAAAGTTTTCGCTTCCATCCTCAAGAGAAATCATGCCGTTAACCGACATCGTGTTGAGCATTATAACCTTCATGGCCTACTTTTTGTCTAAGCGATATTTCTCGATAATCTCTAAAGCTTCATCGCGTTCGCCCCAACCGCTAATTTCAACTTTTTTGTGTTGCAAGTCTTTGTAGTGTTCGAAGTAGTGGGCAACTTTATCTTTAAAATGCTTGCCCAAGTCCTTGAGCTCTACCACATGCTCGTAGTGCATATCGTCGGCGGCCACGCAGACAATCTTTTCATCTTGCTCGTCGCTATCTACCATGTATAACACCCCCACCACGCGTGAGGGTATAACCACGCCTGGGTAAAGCGGCTCGTCGATCACAATTAGCGCATCGAGCGGGTCGTTGTCATCACCCAAGGTTTGGGGGATATAGCCATAGTCGTAGGGCTGCTTTAGATTGGTGGGTTGTACTCGATCCAAAAAAATAGCGCCGGTGTCTTTGTCGAGCTCATACTTATTACCACTGCCGCGCGGGATCTCAATAATTACGTTTACCTCTTTTGGTGCGGCACCACCAATTTTGACATCGTTCAACGACATAGTTTCTCCTGTAAATTATGGCTATATTGTAACCAATTCCACCAGATTAGCCAAGGTTATTAATAATTTTGGCAAATTTGCGATAGTTAAGACTAGCGCCACCTACAAGCAATCCACTAACGTGAGGTAATGCTAAATACGTGGTCGAATTTTGGTCGTCTACGCTACCGCCATACAAAATTCTAACTTTTTGGGCTGCTTCTTCGCCAAACTTTTGGCGCAACACGTCGAATATTAATTGCACCATCTCTTCGACTTGAGCCGGTTTGGCAAATTCGCCCGTACCAATCGCCCAAATCGGCTCATAGGCAATGGCGATTTTGCCCAGATCGGTTGCTGTTACCATATCTAGATCTTCATCTAGCTGATCAAGCACAGTTTGCGTAGCCAGTTTGTCGTGGCGCTGTTTGAGAGTTTCACCTACACATAGTATTGGCTTAAGCTTATAGCGCAAGGCTTGTGAGATCTTTTTGCTTATTTGCTCATCTGTTTCGCTATAGTAAAGGCGCCTTTGGGAATGGCCAATAATCACATATCTTACCAAACCCTTAAGCTGGGTTGCCGAAACTTCTCCTGTATATTCGCCTTCTTCAAACTGTGAAACGTTCTGGGCTCCAAGCACCATTTTTGGTTCTTTGTAGGCCTGGAGCTCGCGATGACAAGCAAACAACGAGGTAAAACTCGGGCAAACCACCACTACGGCACTGCTGCCACCCTTAATCTCGTGTTGCACTCTAGCAATTAGCAAGCTAGAGCCTGGCACATCTAAGTGCATTTTCCAATTACCAACAATAAGTTTCTTCATTTTGCGTCTGCCGCCCAAAGATTAATGCTTGTGCTTATTATACAAGGCCTACTTAACTTCGAGCAAACGAATGGTATCGGTGCCACCAGCCACGTTGTGCTGTTTGCCATAAGCCGTAACCACAAAGTCACCGTCTTTCACGGCACCGCGGCTTTTCATTTTTTTGATAGCGGCCTCGTAGCCGCGCTGGTTTTTACCTACCAAGAAGGGTTTACCGCCCCAAAGCAGAGCCAATTGGTTGCAAACAACCTCGTGCGGGCTAGCTATAACTACGGGGGCGCTGGGTCGCAGGCTTGCAAGGCTGAGAGCGGTGCTGCCACTCAGTGTCTCGGCCACGATCAGCTTAGCGCGCAATTGTTCAGCCAACGTTATAGCGCTCAAGCTAATGCTCTTTTGAGCAATGTCTGTCGAAATCTTGCCAGCAGCCGTCAGCTCCCGGGTAAAAATAAGCTTAGTTTTTTGGGCCACCCTATCAACCAGGCTTTTACTGCCCTCTATATTCAGCTCTGTTTCATCGCTATCTGTGGTTTCGACAGCCATCGAGGTGGCTACAAAGTACTTTTCGGATCGCAAAATTATTCGCTTCATGGTTTGAACAGTCTCAATCGGGAATTTACCAATCGCTGTTTCGCCGCTAAGCATAACACAATCCACCCCCAAGCTAACGGCGGTAGCCACATCGTTAGCTTCGGCTCGGGTGGGCTGGGTACTATTCATCATGCCCTCGAGCATCTGGGTGGCCATGATTACGATTTTTTTGTATTTGCGCGCTAGCAAGATAATCTCGCGGCCGATTATGGGTACTTCTTCGCTTGCCGTCTCGATAGCTAAATCACCACGGGCAATCATAACCGCATCACTAGCTTTTACAATTTCCTCTAAGTTTTCAACTGCCAGTCGGGTTTCGATTTTTGTGATTATTTTAGTTGTTGACTTGTGGCTAGCCAAAATTTTTCTAAGCTCGTGAACACTAGCTGCTGTCTGCACAAAACTAAGGGCTATGTAGTCGGCCTTTTTACTGACTCCAAGGTCAATGTCTTGGCGGTCTTTTTTGGTAAGCACCGAGGCCGAGAAATGAGTTTCGGGTAGATTTATACCCTGGTTGCTCATGAGCTTGCCAGAATTCTGAGCCTCGGCCACCACAACGCCTTTTTTAACCGAGCGAATAACAGTCTTGATCTGACCATCGCGCAGATAAAGCGGTTCACCCTTGGCCACCATGGCGCTGAAATCATATTGGATAGGAATAATGCTCGTTTTGCTAAAATCGGCTCCGTGTTGGAATTTAATCTGCTGACCCGCACTAATCTCAACACCTCCGGCCGGTAAGCTACCCACCTGGATCTTTGGCCCTTGCAAATCAGCTATTATAGCAACTGATCGATCGAGCTTTTTGGCGGCAGCCCGAGCCTGTTCAAGGGCGGCCAAATGACTAGTATGAGTGCCGTGACTAAAGTTTAGACGTATGCCGTTTACGCCTGCGGCTAGTAGATCCTCTATCTTATCTTCGGTGGCTGGGCCGACAGTGGCAATAATCTTGGTTTTTTTAAATAAGGTGGCATCAATCTTCACTCTTATATTGTAGCGGCTGGTGGCCTAAACTGCCAATGCTTGCTATGGGTGTTGGTTTGAATGTGAATCACAAAAACTAACTTCTTGCCTGTTAAAATTTGTCAAACCGCCATAAAAAGTCTGATCAATATTGCCACTGTTTAGGCTTATGTGCAAACACAGGGTGAAAATATTTCGTGATTCAGGTTTACGAAAGGTTGACTGATAGCGGCTCTTGTGCTATAATATAATCCCATTTGCACCAAATTTTTTTCGACGAACGAGAGGAAAGAGGAAGGCGATGCCGAAGTCGAACACTGTTGAAGAGACACACGTAGAGCAGATGAACCTGCGAGCATATGCTCGCATGCTGTTCATCTCAGCGGCAGCGGTGGTGGTGGTGGCGACCACTATCTGGTTCTTGGCCACAATCGGCCAAAACCTGGGCGGCTCGCGTGACTACGTGAGCTGCAAGGGTCGTTGGCCCGCAGCCGTAAAGATAACTACCAGCAACGGTAACGCCACGTTGCTGGCTCGGCAGCACTTCAAGGAGCTGCCCGAACAAGTGGTAGCCCAGGCCATCTTGTCACTGAACCCGCAAGGTATCAGAGCCGATGGCGGGGCTTGGCTTCCGGCCGAATGCAACGGCCGGCCGCCAACTGGCGCCTAGCCCACATAATTTTGTCCGCCGGGACCCGTCCTACCATGGACGGGTCCCTTTCACGTTTATTGACCTTTTTCTATTCTATACGGTGGGGTTACTGAGCTCTGCCCGTTTTCGTTTTTGATAACAACCCCGGAGGTAAGTGCGTCTTCAACTACACCTCCTTGTGCCGCTCTCTCGATCTGCTTGTTATCATACTGGAGCAGTTGACCAGATCCGGTGCGACTCACGCCACTAGAATTATCGCTTGCTGTTACATATATAGCCTCGCCATTGCTGCCAAACAAAACATACCAAGGTCCAAATTTATCGTATGCAGCTCCACCGTATTCATTCGTTACAACCATTATGTTTGATTGTGTTATTGCCTCCTCGCCCATATCTACACGGTTCGATGAACCGCTTACCGAGTCCTCCTCGACATGAGGGCTGGTTCGGGCACGAACTTTACTAAAATCAATCCTAAACTCACCCGGCAGATACAAGATCCTATTACCTTTGCGCAGACCTTCAATATCTAGAGGTTTAATTTCGGGCTTGGTCTCGGCAGTTTTTTCGCGCCGGACTTGCTCGTGGCTCACCCCAGCTACAGCAGCGGCTGTTATGGCTGTGCCAGCCAACCCGGCCACAACTCCTCGGCGCAGGTTTTTTCGCCGCGCTGCTTTAGCCTTCTTGTCTACATCGGTCACAATACTGTTTGGTTTGTTTGCTAAATCTGAATGCGAGTCAATTGGCAAAGGATTATTCGGTGAGCCTAGCTTTGGCACAAGCGGCCTTACATTGTCGCCATCATGGTTGCCTGGAAACTTTTCGCCGCCCATTAGTTTTCTCCTGCCCACCAGCTAAAGAAGCGGCGCGATAGCGACTTGCCTTTTCGACTTTCTTTGATGGTAGCCTTTTCGTCTGCCTGACGCCGATCATAAGCCTCAAGCCTTGCCTTTCGCTCAGCCTTGTTGGCCTCTTTTTCGGCCTGAAGCTTGGCATCTGACTCGGCAATTTTCTCTTGTAGGGTTCTACGTGCTTTTGTTAGTCGCTCAATCTCTGCTTGGCCAGTATTGCTGCCGACCCGGTACTTATCAAACACCCCTACAAGCTCCGAGGGATCGCCGGTTGCCTCATAAGATTGCAGGCTGGTCTTCATTTCTTGCAATACTTGATCACGTATTTCGGGTGAGCCCGGGGGCTTTACTTTGCCTTCAACCATAGCCTGCGCCACTCTTTGCATCGAAGCTGCACGATCGGGGGTTATCTCGCGCCCCCTGGCTTCTTCAGCAACAATTTGGTCTTCATTGGCAACGGCCTGATCAACTGCTCTGCCCAGTTGTGAATCCGGCTTGAGCGCCTCTAGCTCTTTGGCACTTAGGCTTGAAGCTGCATGTTCTTCAGTTGAGGCTCTTGGTTCGATGTCTGTCATGATTATCCTTATGGTTTAAGTTATACCTAAATACCCACCACTTGTCCAATCTCTTGAAGAATATAGGCATAAATGGTATAATTTTGAGGTTATTTTTGCCTAGAAACTAGCTGATGGTCCCATCGTCGCGTTACAAGAAAGCCTTCAGTTTACATTGATAGCACTAACCACTATGCTCAAGCTATAAATTTCAACTTACAGCTTATTGTTCCTTCTAAATCAAAACACTTGCTTTGTGGCCCCATCGTCTAGCGGTTAGGACACCAGGTTTTCATCCTGGCAACGGGGGTTCGACTCCCCCTGGGGTCACCAAAGTGTTTTGATTTAAGAGGAAGAAGTTAATGGAGACTGAAGCAAAAAGGCGTTAAGCTTTTTGCGTAAGCCCTAATTGACTTATAACGAAAGGTACCAGGTTTTAATCCTGACAACGGGGGTTCGACTCCCCCTGGGGTCACCAGGTGGTTTTTTGATTAACAGATAAATATAAGTTAAAATGCCGGCATCGCATTTTCGGCCTACAGGGAGGTATTAGTAATGCGACTTCGTACCAAAGTGATCCTCGGGGCTGGAGCAGCTGGTCTCGGGGTTCTGCTCCTCAGAAGAAGTAGCCAGTCAGCCGGTTGTGCCACACAAGATCCACGGCGTGTTGGCCAATATCTGCCTACGGGCAGACAATCTGTGGCCTCAATGCTGGATCTGGCAACGGGCAACGACTGGGAGCAGACCGGTGCAAAACCAAGTTCGGTGGAGCCAGAGGTTACAGGCTTCGTGCGCAATACTCACACGCGGCACTACCACAAGCCAAGCGCGCGATCGTATGAGCGGCGGTTCGGACACGAACATGACGATGCCAGCTAGGTAGTCGTTCGCCATGAGGAGCGATTAGGGGTCCTGTACGGGCCCCTTTCGCATAGAATTCTTCTTACTGCTTATGCTATAATTTAGCATACAGCTATCTTATGAACATTAAGCATATATCGGCGGTTCAGATTTTGGATTCTCGGGGTGTACCAACACTGCGGGTTAATATTGTATCGGATAGTGGCAAAACAGCTACTTTTTCGGTGCCCTCTGGTCAAAGCCGAGGTAAAGACGAGGCTGTCGAAAAGCGCGATGGCGGCGAAACTTACGGCGGCATGGGAGTTACTAATTGTATAAAGGTAATTACCGAGGTGTTGGCCCATAAATTTACCGGCTATCCACTAGCCCAGCAAGAAGACTTCGATAGCCTGCTTATTGCGCTCGACGGCACACCTAATAAACAAAATTTGGGCAGCAATACGATCTTGGGGCTATCGGCAGCTTATCTTAAGTTGAGCGCAGCCGAGCAAAATAAGCCGGTTTGGCAGTATATAGCTGAGGTTGATGGCACCAGTCCGGAGTTTCCGCGGCTGTTTGCTACTATCTTTGGTGGTGGCAAGCACGCTCCAGGCGTGAGTATAGAAGAGTTTATGGCCGTCCCCCAAACCAACCAGCCATTGCAGGCAGTTGCTCAAATAGACGAAGTTTATCATACCGCTCAAACTATTATGCAGAACCTCTACGGCCCCTCGGCGCTGCTGAGTAGTGATGATGGTGGCCTAGCGCCCGTTGGAGCCAACATTGAGGTAATGCTTGAAGCTATGAGTCAGCTGGCCACTAAGCAAGCCCAAAAATTTGATGTGGCTATCGATGCCGCAGCCAATAGTTTTTTTGCTGACCAAACTTACCAAGTAGAAGCTCAAAAACTGCATGCTAGTGATCTGAACAAATTGTATCAGGACTGGCATAAAAAGTTTGGCCTGTACGCCATTGAGGATCCGTTTGCCGAAAGCGATCTTGAGGGTCTAGAAATTATTAAAGGCATGCCCAAAGACAACAAAGAATTCTTGATAATCGCCGACGATTACACGGTTTCGAACGGCAAAAAAATCGAAGAGCTCAACAAAGACAAGATATTTGACGCCATAGTAATAAAACCAAGTCAAATCGGCTCAATTAGCGAAACATTCGCAGCCATTAAGGCTGCTCGCAGCACTAGCGCTAAGGTGATAATCAGTCAACGCCTGGGTGAAACCAATGACGACCTAATAGTTGATTTAGCCTACGGCATAGGCGCTATGGGGTTAAAGATAGGCGCTCCAGTTAGAGGTGAACGAGTTGCTAAATATAACCGTTTACTCGAAATCGAGGCTGGCTTAGAAGATCGTCAAGCCACTAACCCAGCCCAAGCTACTAATGTGGCTGCACCCACCTTGTCTTTATAGTTAAGCTATTAAGTTGTTTTACTTTTGTTCGTATGTTATCTTGTTAAACTATGCCAGCCAAAAAACACCCGGCCAGCAAATCAAAATCAAAAAAATCTAAGTCCAGGGGGTCTGCGAAAGGCCGAGGCCAGCACTTGAGTCTTTGGCTAACCCTGTTGAGTATTGCAATGGTTATTCTATATGCCGCAGCTATAGGCTTTGTATATTATCGAGCTCACGCCATTGCACGTAGCCAGGCAGCTAGCAGTGTGCGCCTAAACGCTCAAGCCAATGCCCTTCAGCAGCGATTAGAACTTTTTAGAAAGCTAGCCACTCAAAGCAATCTTAGCCTCGACGACCAGTCTAGCAGCGAGCAGAAGATCCAACAGACTGGAGACCTTATAAAGCAACGTAAATACCTGCAGGCCTACAACCAGATTAATCAGGCTAAATTGAGCCTGGGAAGCGCCCAAATAGAGTTTGCCAAAGCTCTGTATGCCAGGCAACAACCAAATAAACCCGTGGCTGCTGCAAACAGCCCTACCAAAAGTGTGCTGCTACCAATATTGTTTTACCACAAACCGCCGGCCGATTTTGATTCTCAGATGAATCAATTGGCAGCCAAAGGTTACACCACTGTTAGTATGGCCGAGGCAGCCAAAATCATATCGGGCGAAATGACCTCACCGCCCAAGCCAGCGGTTATTACCTTTGACGATGGTTTTTCGGCCCAGCAAGCAGCTATGCCCAGCCTTATTAAACACCATTTTAAGGCCACGCTGTATTTGATTACAGCTGGCGAACGCTCTAACTGGTGTATTGGTGTTGAGCGCAGACCTGGCAATTGTGGCGATAGTTATTTAAACTGGAACCAGATTAGACAGGCGTTAGCAACTGGTCTAATTGAAATAGGCAACCACACTGCTGATCATTCTAATCTTCCGGTTCTAAATGCCGAGCTGCAGACATTCGAGATTGTGAGCGCCAAACAAAAACTTGAGGCAATGCTAGGTGTGCCCATAACCACCCTGGCTTACCCGTACGGCAGCTTTAATGGCACCACAATCGATGCGGTGCGCAAGGCTGGTTTTAGTACCGCAGTTACAACCATAAGTGGCTTGTATCAAACTCCCGAAAACATCTTTACCCTGCGGCGCGTTCGCAACGTTAGTCAATTGCCATGAAGCAAAAAGTTATCGAGGTAAGGTGCAAGAACGGTCATCTGCCTTTTGGCAAGTACCAGCAAAGCCAAATCAGGAGTCCTTATAAGGTGCTATTTAAATGAAATTGGTAGCGATAGAGTTGGGTAAGTAATCTACAAACCGGCACAGATGCATTTTGTGCCGAATGCGGTTTGCGTATAGAGCGGATTGGTATGGTTCATGGCCGGCCGGCGGTAATTGTAAGTCATGGTGGCATTAAGCCAATTAGAACTTAGGCCCTATGCTCTGACTCTGGGAAAAGTTGCCTATGAACTTTGCGTTTGAATCTTAGGGCTGTCGGACTCAAGTGTTCAATACCAAGATCACAAGCAGTTTTTATGTTGTCTGGCCATCTAATAGTAACTTTATCGACAACATCGGAATGATTTTGGTAAGTAGAGAAATATCCACCCTCATCTTGTTGTATAAGAATAACCTCTACCTGCACGCCATTCACCTTGAATGCCCGTTTGTGGGGCTTGTTTTTGTGTAGCTTAAGATTGCGCTTAGCTATGTAGCTATCTAGCAGATTAAAGTTTTGAGCGATGTAGTAAAGATCAATATCGCCATGCGCCCACGGCGCCTTTAGACCAAGCCGTTCTTCGGCCCAACCGCCGCCAAGCAAAACATTAACTCCATTTGCTTCTAAATCGGCGATAACTTCTTTTACTAGCTCGATTGTGTTATTTGGCACAGTCCTATTATGCCAGAATTGTTTATTTCTTAAACAGAATTTCGAGAGCCGGCAGTTTTTTACCCGCGATCAACTCCAATGTAGCCCCGCCGCCGGTTGAAACAAAGTCGAATTTATCGTGCAGTTTTTCGGCGTCTACAAAGCTTGCCGTGTCTCCCCCGCCCACTACTGTTTCGGCGCCAGAGCTTAGCATAGCCCGCGCCAACTGCTGACTAGCAGTTGCAAAGTCGGGGATTTCGGCCATGCCTAGCGTGCCGTTCCAAAAAACCGTTTTGCTAACTTTAATAACTTTACTAAACCCCTTCATAGTAGCATCTCCCAGATCGTAGGCGGCTTCGCCATCTCGAACCGAACCAACATCGACCGTGTGTTTAGCTGCCCCGCGCTGCATGGAATGTGCTACCACCAAGTCTTTTGGTAGATACAGCTTAACACCTTTTTGTTTAGCTTTTTCGACAATGTAATTAGCGTCGCGCAGGTGATCTTTTTCAACCACACTGGCGCGCATATTATTGCCAGCCGCTGCCAGAAAGGTGTTGGCCATAGCACCACCGATAAGCAGATTGTCGACTATGTCTAATAGGCCATATAATACATCGATTTTGTCTGACACCTTAACCCCACCAATCACGGCCGTAAATGGACGGGTAGGTTTGGTTAGCATATGGTGTAGAGTTTTGTATTCGGTAGCCACCAGTTTGCCAGCTGCATGTGGCAAGAGTTTGGGCACTCCCACCATGCTAGCATGAGCCCTATGGATGTTGGCAAAAGCATCGTCGACATAGGCTTCGGCTAAACTAGCCAGATCTTTGGCAAATTCGGCCGAGTCTTTCTCTTCGCCCGGGTGAAAACGTAAGTTTTCGAGCATCATTATGTCGCCCGCTCGCAGTGCAGTAGCTTCTGCTTTTACTTGTTTACCCACGCAGTCGTGCATAAAAACCACCTCTCTGCGCAAAAGCTGCGCCAGTCGCCGAGCCACTGGTTGAAGGCTCAGAGATTTATTTGGTTTGCCATTTGGCCTACCATTGTGGCTCGCCAGCACAAGCGCACAGTCTTGCTTTAACAAATACTGCAGGGTTGTTAGGCTAGCTTCGATTCGAAAGTCATCGATAATCTTTCCGTTTTCGACTACGTTATAATCAACCCGCACAAAGACTCTTTTGCCACGAAGATACAATTTGTCTAGGGTAATAAGCTCAACCGCCATTTATCTTCCTAAATTAGTATAAACAACCATGGCCGCCAGCAGCGCTGAAAAGACTGCAATTGCCAGCCAGTAGTTGTTGGTATGATCTTTGGTAATAAAATGTGTTATTTTGACAATTAGCAACAACAAGAAAGCACTCACACAAAATACTAGTACAAATAAGGCAATGAGTTTTAGTGGGGACATATTGTTCTTATGGTAATAGTTACTGCCGGAAGTTGCAAATTGTCGTTATAACGATGTTTGACAATAAGTACAACCAGGAATATAGTGCGGGCAACTGGTAGCCAAATAAACGAAAGAAGACCTACCAGTGAACACCACAATACACCCGCTCGAGGAGACTCGCCAACGGATCATCAAACTCATGATGGGCGAGCATCAGTTCTCGTGCGAGATGGCTAGCGCCATCATGGACGAGACGCTGATCTACATGCGAGCCGCGGCCATGAGTCAGGAGGGGCTCGGCTCACCCCAGCTCGTCGACATCGGTTGGCACACCTTCATCCTCTACACGCGCGAGTACCAGCAGTACTGCTGCGACGCTTTCGGCTTCTTCTTGCACCACAACCCGACAGATCGGGACGGCGATGTGGTACGGCCAGCGGACGACACAAGGATGTTCATGGCCGAACACGGCATCGCCTACGACCCTGGGTTGTACGAGGGCCATTCCGACCCTCATATCTGTGGGGTAATTGCAATGAAAAAATTAGATTGGAATAAAGCATATAAAGAAGGTCGGAAGTTTGCTTCTGTGAGTGAAATCATACTCGATGATATCAGTCCTAGAGGTGATGTATTAGATATTGGCTGTGGCCAAGGTGAACTGATGAAGCAGCTCAAAGATAGGGGCTGTAGAGTTACAGGTATTGATTTAAGTGATTATTCGGCCGGAATTGTTGGTGACTTTATGAGCTATAACTTTGGCAAGAAAAAGTTTGACTTAATAACTGTAAATTTAGTACTGGCATTCATCGACGATAAAGCTGAGTTTGTAGAAAAAATTAACAGTCTTTTGAATAGTAATGGTAGATTGATTATTGTTACGCCGGTTTTGTACGATGAGTACTTAGCTAAATATACTGATCATCAAAAAAATATCGCAGTAGAGCATAAGCAGTTAGTGCAACTATTTCCCAAGGGGTACAAGACTTACGATACAAACTATGGTGAAGGTTACTCTATAAGACTTACTTTGGAGCCAAATCTTAACTAAGCAGTCAGGTGGGCGGTTTTGGCAATTTCTTTGGCCTTACCCAACAGTTCTTGAGGAACCCCGCTCAATGGTAATCGGAACCCGAATAGCGAACCCTTACCCTCTTCGCTTTGGAATATTATTTGGCCACCCTGGTCTTCGACTACCCGCTTAACTAGGTACAAACCAAGGCCTGTGCCATCTGGCCGAACATTTTTAGCATTTCCGGCTCTAAACATCTTATGAAAAAGCCTGCCTTGCTGCTCTTTTGGCACACCAATGCCATCGTCTTGCACCGTAAACACCAAGTTGCTGCCTTCGGCGGTTAACTTAACATGAACATGCCCTCCGCCGGCCGGCGGCTGGCTATAGTGAATGGCGTTGTCGACCAGGTTCATGATTACCTGGCGGGTTTTGTTTTCATCGAGTAAAATTGGCTTGAGCGGTGTTTTGGGCGGTTCGTACACAAGCTCTACCTTCTTGGCTTGGGCCAGGCTTTGCAGTTGATCTACTTCTTGCTGAGTCATTTTAACCACGTCGGTACTTACAGCATCTATAAAGAACCGGCCGGCCTCCATGCGGCTAACATTCAGCAGATCGTCAATTAGTCGAGCCATACGGCTAGCGCCGTCTAGAGCCTCTTGCACCGGCTCTTTTTGCTGGCTGTTCAGCTTGCCAAAATCGCCCTCGGCTAACATGCTGGCATAGCCCTTAACGGTAGTTAGCGGTGTGCGCAACTGATGGCTGGCCATGCTAATAAACTCATCTTTGGCTTGATCTAGCTCTTTGAGCTGTTCGTTGGCATGACGAAGATTTTTGGTGGCACGTTGAACCTTCTCTTGCAATGTTGCATTGAATAACTGTATCTCAGTAAAGGCTTTGGCATTTTGTATGGCCACCGATAGCTCATTAGCAATAATCTTAAGAATCTGAATATCTTGATCATTATATATGTCACCTGACTTCTTTTCGCCCAACAAAAGATAGCCTATAAACTCCTCGCTGGTTCGCAAGGCCAGACTGGCGCTAACCCCGTATTTATCCATAACCTCTTTTCGCTCGCCCGTAGCTAACTCATCACGCACCACAGCTAAACGGCCAAGCTTTTTTAGATCGGCAATTAATATGTGGTGCTGATCTGGCGAAAACACCCGAGTTTGAAAATGAACTTCCTTTTCGCCAAATACTACTATGTCGGTAAAACTTAAACGCATAGAGACCGTCAATTCACTTATAACCTTGCGGCAAAGTTTTTCTAAATCAATTTCGCTGGCCAGAATGCGCCCTATTTTGTTTACCAACACTTGTGGATCGTAGCGATCACGATAAAACACCCTATCGGTTAGTTTCTCGAAGAACCGCCGCAGCGGCCCAAACGTAAAAGCCAACACCACAGCCAGCAGAACATCGGCCAGCTGTCTTGCAGTGTTAGAGCTCCCCTTTAGTATTACATTTATTACCTGAAAAGCCACTACACCATAAACTCCAGCCATAGTAGTTATTAGCAGCACAAATGTAACCGATCGGGCAATTACAGCTCTTATGTCAAATAGCTTATGTCTTACTATTGCATAGGTTATACAGCCTACAAATATAACAAAGGATGGTATCCCAAATAAAACTGCATATTGTGAATTACCAAATAGAACAAACACATAACTCGTAGCTACATTTGCAATGGCAGCGAATGCTGTACCATATATTATCAACCTAAGTTGGTCCTTCTCACTACCTTTCGATTTTCTCTGTTTTCTAATTAGCACTAGCAAGGCTAGTAACGCGTACCCAAAGAAATAAGCAGCTGAAATTGAATATATTATTCCACTTTTTGTAACCTCTGCCCCCCAATTTCTAATCGTGACTTCATTAATGTTTAGTACACTAAATGAAAATAAAGATAAAACAATTGGGGTCGGTGTAAGTAAACCTACTGTAAGTTTGTTCAGTTTCTTATTAGATAAAAAAGTTAATGAAAACAATATAAAAAAATAAGGAATTAGGAGCGATATTAAATACCCTATTTGAAGGGCTCTTAACGAAATCATTGAGTCTGTGGCTATGTCAGCCACAAATGAAGGTATCAACCAAAACAATATGGAGGCATCTAATAATATAAAAAGTTTGTTGGAGCGTGTCTTGTGGTTTTTTAGATAAACAAGTAGCCCCAATAAAAAAAGTAACAGAAATGTAGGAATATAGATAAAAAATTGAATTTTCATTCTACTTGTAGTTATTATAACAAAAAGAGAAGGGGACCCCTAAGGGTCCCCTGGCGTCAACTCTTGAAACCAACCGAGAAGTATTGCTGTACTCCAAGGTTTTCCAGTTCTAGTGGTTCATCAACCACTGAGCTGGCTGTTTCAAAGATGACAACTTGCCAATTTATGTTGACAAGTTCTTCGCAGAGATCAAACAACATTCTGCCACGTTCCGCGGCGATTCGTCGAGTCATCTCAAGCATGATCTTTGTCATGTGCCCACTTCGCTTGTTGAGAGATAGGGTTGCAACTGTGTAGTACAGTCGGCCTGCCTCAAACTCCTCGGGGTACCTCGCTTTGAAGTACTCCGCGCTAAGCCAAGGGAAGTGATCGAAGTTGTTGCTCCATACAGCCACAGCGAGCATCTCGTTGCTTTCGTCATCTCGTAGTACTGCCCTATAGACCCTGGGGTCCTTTAACGCAGCAACGAATTCGCCGTAGTTGAACGATTGCCGGCACGGACTGTGCAGGTTGATGTCTTTGAAGCCTTCGTCATACAAGGGCCACAACAATTCAACCACGTCATCCGAGAAACCACTTTCCATGCTAACGTATGACGACATACTTACTCCTTTAAGGGGTGGTGCTACGAGAGCACCTTTGTTAGGACAAAGAAAGCCACCGAAATGACAATCCAACCCCACACCAAGACGTTTAGTCTAAGCCTGATCTTCCAAATTCCTACCTTTTCAGTGAGATCCCCCCAGAAAATGACGTAGAGATAAGGAAGCGCATACGAAAACCGATTGATCAGTCCTCCTAGCGCAACTAGCGCCCAACTTTGACGAACGACACCTTCGGCCATCATGAACAGGCCAAGATAGAAAGGCGCAAAACTGAAGATGTAAAGCACAGCAAAAGTCTTGGGACTGACGTGGTAGTCGTTGATTGCTTTGTGGCGGAGTTTGACAATTCCACGTTCAATCTTCGGCCATTGCCAAATAATTGCACTCGCCGTGATTACGGAGAGAGCAATTCCTACGGGCCAGAGACCTAATCGGGTGGCATACGCGTTGATGATCCAAAGTGGGATCACGAACACGAAAACCTTGACCACCAGCGGAAGCTGGAACTCAAGATGATCGCTGTTTGATTCCAATTTCTGCATGTTTACTCCCGTTCTCAAGGATCGTTCCTTCTGTAAAAAGAACTTTCTCTATTCTACTATATTTCAGTTAGATTGTCAATATATATATGCTTTTAAATTTAGTTTACAATATCTATTATGGATATACATGTTGTTAAGGCATCTGCCAGCGGACCTACTCCTTTAGCTGCCTTTGATACTGCACTACAGGAAGCAGGTGCTGCAAACTATAATCTAATTTACTTGAGTTCGATTATTCCAGCTGGTTCAAAAATTATACAATCCAAACCAAAACCAGAAAATGGCAAATTTGGTCATAAACTTTACTGCGTTATTGCTCAAAAACGTGAAACTATCCCAAATAAACAAGCTTGGGCGGGTATAGGTTGGGTATTAGATAAAAAAACTAAACAGGGTATGTTTGTAGAACATACTGGGAGCAGTGAAGATGAGGTTCAAAAAGATATTTATAAGACCTTAACAGATATGATGAAAAGGCGCCCAGATCATAGCTGGCACCCCATCAAACTATCAGTTTCTGGAACAATCTGTGAACACAAACCTGTTTGTTCTCTAGTTATAGCAGTTTACCAATCTAGGAGCTGGGACTAAAGA
This sequence comes from Candidatus Saccharibacteria bacterium, assembly GCA_016191105.1. NCBI lineage: Bacteria > Candidatus Saccharimonadota > Candidatus Saccharimonadota bacterium. The sequence goes on along the minus strand of JACPPH010000008.1, from coordinate 164,801 downwards.
AGTTTACCAGTTATTTTAGGTCTTAGCCAATAGATAGCAGCAGCCAGTGATTATGTGTGTGGATTATGGGTTCGGTTTTCTTATTATATTTGATTCACCTATAAAATTTATTACAAAAACAGCGGTAGAACTAACATAGTCAGCTTATTGCGAATGTGCTCGCAAATAATCAAACACCAATCACGGTTATCCAGGTTAGCCCTGATAACTTTTTTAATCTCTGTATCTTATCAAACATTTTTTTGTAAAAAACTACATAAGCAAAGCTAGCAGTAAAGGCTAGAGTGGCAAGATTACTCAAGTAGATGAAGGCAGTAGTATTCAGTACTTGAACGAATATAAAGTTGAATACAAAGATACCAAAAAAGCTAAAAAGTATGCCAACAGCTATTATGACTAGTTGTAGTTTTCTAGTTTTTGTGGCAACCTTGGATTTCTTGTATATTTCATAAATTGTAAGTACTATTAAGCCAAATTGTTGAACAAGTATTAAAAAGAATAAGTTGCCAAGACGTGCATTGGGAGCTTGAGTTGTGGCAACAAAAATCGTTGGTGTTAAGCACAAGCCTATTAATATGAGTGAAAGTCCAATGACACTTTTTTGGAATTGCGACAATTGAGTAATTAGCCTATTGGGAAACAACAAGATTATGAGGTAATAGCCTAATACAAAGCTAACTACACTCACCATTTGTAATCTTATCCAAGTAATTTGTGCTAAAGCTAGGGGGTGTAAAGACATAAAATTGGTCAGTAAAAAGCCTGTCAGTACAATCGATGTTGCAAAGAATATCTTGTTACATTGACTCTTTGGATTTTTTGCAAAAACCATACCCCCTAATATCAAATTAATGAAGCAGCTAAATATTAATACGGTAATTTGAGCTGAATTATATGCACCACTTAGTGTAAAAGTCGCGCCTAGTAGTGCCCCTATTAGTGCAAATATGGCTAGCATCGCGCCCGGTTTTTTACATACAGACAGAAACCTAAAGCCGCCTTCTTTTCGATCATCTAACTGTACTATGCTGCTTTTTAACAAAACCATCGCTTCGGCAGCACTTAGCCGACCCTGCTCGTAGTGTGAGAATATCAACCTGCATACTTCTTGGCAAGTTTTCTGAGGATTGCCAGAGTTTTTTATAACAGATATATTTTTGGACATGTAGTCATTCATAGTGTTTGTCCCAAACAAAAAACTGCAGCTTTTTTGCTGCAGCCTTCAGTGTTTCGTTGGCAGTTTGCGCCAACTAGATGGGTAGAGATTATTATAAACAAACTTGGCTCTTCCAAATTCCACCTATACTTTTGTAAAACTAATTACACTATAGTCGTTTCTAAAGATTTTGCAAAGGGCTTTTAATTACAGTCACTAGATATCTGATAAGGTGGTCCGTCACTAATACAAAACTACATAGGGCAAGAACCTACATAATTATATGGTGGTCCATTGCCTTCTCGTTCGGTTTCACCGTCACACTCTCGTGGCGTAATAGCTGGGCCTGGACTATTAGTCCAAAGCACGGTCGTGGTAGCAGTTATTGTTTGGCCGTTGGTCAAAGCAACAGAGCTAATAAAAGTATGGTTGGCATTTGTTTCTGAGCCATTTACTATAAATGAGCCCAAATGGGTTTTGCCCTGCCCATAGCCAGCATAAGCGCCGTCCTGGCCGCCACTATTTATATAAAAATCCAAGCGGTAGCCAACAAGATCACTGGCAAGTAAGCTAACACCGTCACTACTATTTTGTGCCGGGTTGGCTTGCAAGCTGTAATTAACAGTAACCTGGTTGCCAGAGTAGGTAGCCGAATTCACAATAGTGGTATTAAGATAATAATTGGCAACTGTGGTGGGGTAAGTCATAGCTAGTAAATTTAGCGGGTTGGGGCCAAGATCGGTGTCGGCAACCCCATTCGTAGTGCTACTGTCGGCAGCTAAATCAATACCAAACTGACCGTTGCCATAAATACTATTCACGATAGCCGTTATGCTAAATACATCGTGATTGGTGTCCTGGTGGATTAAGATACCTTGAGCACCATTGCCGGCTATAATGTTGGCTTGGCCAGCACTATCGCCGCCAATTTGGTGTTTATAAACCGACCCACAGTTGCCTTGGTATTCATTAACTTCAATGCCCGCCTTGCCATTGCCGAATACAGACTGCACTGTGCCATCTGTATTGGTACCAATATAGTTGCCGTATGTGTTCGAGACTAGTGATGAGCCGACATCACAGTTGGCAAAAATATGTAGCCCATCACCGGTATTGGCCGACATTACGTTGCGAAGTGTGGCAGATGTGCCGCCAACCACAAACCCGTTCGAGCCCTTAAAGATTGCTCCATCGCCCGTATTGCCCAATGGGCTACCAGATAGGCCTATGCCCACCAGATTACCGGTGAAAGTGGTTGAGGTACCCAAATCGTCCCGCGTACCACCGCCGCCGTTCGCAGCAACAATGTTGTGGCTAATGGTCGCATTTGTGAGATTGTAGGTATATATGCCAATACTGCCATTACCCAGCGCCTGCGTGCCTATTGCGGTAGTCCCAACCAAGTTGTTTTGGATAAGCACATTACTACTGTTGTAAATAAACATGCCTGTGTTATTTGTGCCGCTTAGCAAATTATTTTGAATTGTTGAATTATTGTTGCTTTGTAGATTTATACCTTCTGTGCCACCCTCGGCTGCCGTGCCAGGTGGATTTGTGCCAATGTAATTGCACTCAATTAGAGTATTATTTATACTCGAGTTGCCATAAACTGCCGTTGAGCCGTCGTGGATTGCAAGACCGCGCAGAGTGATATTGCTGGCAGCTAGACTAAAAACACGATTTACACTGGTGCCATCGATTTCAATCTTAAGTACGTGTGGGGTGTTTGAACTCGCCGGCAAGCTAGCGGGCACCAATGTGCCACAACTCGCACCATCTGGCGCAATCGTAGGATAGCTTGGGTTATTTTGGGTTTCACCATTTATAGTAAGCTGCTCAGTTATATCCGGATAGTCTGACCCCGGTGTAATGGTGTTTACACCCCCACCACCAGGAATGGCAAAATTAATTACATCGGCTCCAGCTGTAGTGTTGGCTGCCTCTATAGCCGCGCGCAGCGTGCACTTGCCGCCGCCATCGTCACAAACACCTGGGCCACCCGCGTTGCCGCCGTCATCAACGCTATCGACCGTAAAAGTTGCAGCCTGGGCAGTTTGGGCAAAAAATAACAATGCAAACAAGCCAATGCCTAAAGCAGCTACTAAATATGCACTACGTTTTAACATTTTTGGCTGCCCTAACTCCTGGTTTACGCGACAAGTACAGCGCCACGCTAGCACCTAACGCCAGCAAACCGGCTGCCAAATACCCGACCAACTGGTCAGATCCTGTTTGAGCCAAAGAGCTGTTCCCCGAAGCGCTTAGCGACACATAGGGCGAAAACTCCGAGGTCGAGCCATAGCTGTAGGTGCCTGGGTCTGGATTAATTTCTTGTGCCCTAGCTGGCAAAGCCGTAAGCTCCAATGCTAGCAATGTAGTCGCAACCCCCAGCAAAACTAGCACTAATAGTTTTTTTGAATCTAATTGTTGATTTGTTTTCATATCCTTACTCCTTAGCTTATTTTCTATTAACCCCCACAGCCGCCATAGGGTGGTCCAGCACCATTTTGATCTTGCTGGCCAGAACAATTCTGGACTTGCCACAATATAGTTGCAGTGGCTGTAATGTTTTGATTTGGGTTTAGCGCAACCGGGCTAGTAAACGTATGCGTTGCCCCTGCCTCCGAGCCGTTTACAACAAAGCTGCCCAGGTGAGTTTTGCCCTGTGAATAACCCGAATAGGCACCGTCTTGAGTGCCGTTATTCAGGTAAAAGTCGAGCCTATAGCCGACCAGGTTTGAAGCCAGCAGAAAGTTGGGGTTCTCTACTACTCTGGGCGGTGCCTGAAAACTGTAGTTAACCGTAATATTGTTTCCGCTTGTACTGAGTGAGTTTATGATTGGGCTATTTAGATAGTTGTTGGCACGGCTGGCTGGGTAGTCAATCAAGAAGCTATTTAGACTATTTGGCCCTAAATCAACATTTGCAACGTCGTTGAACGGATCACTGGCCGACGCCAGGTTTATGCCTAGGTTGCCGTTGCCAAAAATACTATTTTGCACCACCGAGATGCTGAAAACATCAGTATGATCAGTATCATCTTCTGGGTTATTATATTCATACACCCGTACGCCGTCCTGAGCGTTGCCAGCTATAACATTACCTTCTCCAGAGTTGCCACCGCCTATCTGGTGTTTATATACACTTGTAACACAGCTGCCGCCAACAGTTTCGCTGGCAGATATGCCCGAGCCACCGTTGCCATAACCAGACTGTGCTTCACCGCTTACGTTCGTACCAATCTTATTGCCAAAGATGTAGGAAATCTGATTCGCTGGACACGCAATACCAGACTGGCTTCGAATAGAAATGCCATTATTGGCATTGGCCGAAATTATGTTGCCCTCGCCAGCCGATGAGCCGCCAATGCGGTAATCGTTACTGGTTCTGTCGGTATTTATGCCGCTACCGCCATTGCCCAGCGCCGAGCCATTCATACTCAACCCAATGTAGCTATCAGTTATGCGGTTGAAGTAGCCCTGTATAAATATCCCATCTGTTGTATTACCGCTAACAATATTATGGCTAACGGTTGTATATTGGCTAGCTACAATGCCAGAGCCCATATTGGCAAGTGCGCCTAGCCCGTTGGCCGTTACGCCAACTAAATTGTTTGCCACCAACGAACCAGGTGAATATGCCGACACATACATTCCTCTACCCTCATTCGCAGAAATTAGATTATTTTGAATTGTCAATGAGGCACCACTAGCTTCGAGTCCGCTGCCGGTATTACTGGCGCCAGCCGCAGTTCCACTAACATTTGTGCCTATATAGTTACACTCAACCGTAACACTGTTGGCATTTATCTGGATTTCTGGCCGAGACTGCGCATCGTTCACAACCAACCCACGTATTACCGAGCCGTCAGAGCCAGAGCTTAGCTCTAAGCCCGACCCAGTACCCATGCCCGAACCATCGATTTCAATCTTAAGTACGTGTGGGGTGTTTGAACTCGCCGGCAAGCTAGCTGGCACTAATGTGCCACAACTCGCACCAGTTTGAGTGGAGCCATCGATTGTAACCTGTTCTGTTATTTCGTATGGCAGGGCCGGTGTAATGGTGTTTACACCCCCACCACCAGGAATAGCAAAATTAATTACATCGGCTCCAGCTGTAGTGTTGGCTGCCTCTATAGCCGCGCGCAGCGTGCACTTGCCACCACCATCGTCGCAAACACCCGGCCCACCCGTGTTGCCGCCATCGTCTACACTATCAACCGTAAAGGTTGCAGCCTGGGCTTTGGTTGCAAAAAAAGCCAGCACCAATAAACTGGTTAGAGCTAGGCCAAATATTTGTATCAGTTTTCTTACCACCATAAACCATAAGTTTTTTTATAGCTTATCAGATAGACATAAAAGCTACAAGGCGCTAGCTTTTTGATTTTGCAACCAGCACTATTCGCCCATCGGCTGTGCCCCCTTGAGTACAGGTATAGATAGTTAGTTGGGGTATCTTGCTGGCAGCTTCAATTGCCACCTCGGTAGGTTTAACGGTTTGTTTGTCGGTTATAGTGTAGTTATACATTTGCTTGTTCCACCTTACAATCACCTCGTCGCCCGGCTTAGCATCACCCAAACTATAGAATATTGATTTCTTGGAGGTTTCGCCCGGAGAATAGCCCCACACAAAGCTATGGCCAGTAATAATAAAGTTGCCACCTTTTTGGGGGTCGCCGCGATCTGGGAACCTATGCCAGGCCTTGCCGCGATCGAGCTGGTCTGCACCGCCCTCGGCTATTTCGGCTTGAATTCCTGCCGATGGAATAAAGACCATATCGGTATCCGAAGTAGCCTGTTGCGCACTACTATAAATTTCTTTAGCACTCTTCTTTTGAACTTTTGGCCACAGCAATAGAAACAGTACATATATAGCAATGCCTATTAATACAATTGCTAGTAATACAAGCAGAAGTCTTTTGTTTCGTTTTAAAAAGCCGGGTTTTTTCGTCTGGCCAATAGTGGCAGTGTTTTGCTTTGCTTCTTTTCGATCGTTAGCTGGCTTGCGTCTCAGATCTAGTGACTTATTGTCGTGCTTATTCATACAAACAAGTATAACTTAAACGCTGGTTTTTGCTGAGTCTATAGTAATCTATTGGTCGGGGTGGCCGGACAGCGCCAGATATACAATTCTGGCTAACCGGCGCGCCGATTCAGATCACGCAACTCTTGGCCAAGTTAAATTAAGCAAGTGATGAACTTAGATTGGTCGGGGTGGCCGGACTTGAACCGGCGACCTCAGCGTCCCGAACGCTGCGCGCTACCAGGCTGCGCCACACCCCGCAATGGCTATTTTAGCTTATCTTGTTCTAGTACAGAATATTTGTGAATTAGACCAAAGACTTCTATAGCTAAGTCCTCGGGTAGCCCAGCGGCCTTGGCTGCTTCATTTCTGGCCACTAACATTTTTGATACCTGGTATTATCTAGGCTTGGTAAGTTATGAGTCTTCTTGTATACGCCGGTCTCATGAGTTAGTTCAAAACGCCGCTTCAAATCATTGATGAGTGCTTTATCGACAACGTCTATATCGGCTCTAATCTGATCTAACGACCGCATTATTTAGAGGCAGTTTTTGTAGCGGTTTTTTGCTTGGAAAAATAGAAGACATAAAAAACTTCTAAAATTCCAAGGGTGTTAACAATCATAAAAACCACAAACCAAGCTTTTTGATCCAGTTTGGCTGCCCGCCAAAGAGCCCAACCTTTCCAGCCCAAACTCCAGGCGGTTAGAAGCAACAGCCACCACAGATTTTGCTGTACAAATAAGTTCAGATCCATAATCTAATTTTATCACTGCTGCTCTTCAATTGAAAACTATACTGTTTTCAATTGAAGAGTAAAAATGCTGCACAAACAACAAAAGTGATTTCAGTTGAAATCACTTTTTGTGTTGAAGCGGTATTATGACGTGGTCGGGGTATGCATACTCAAATCGAACCTAACTTAGATGCCCTGTATACCCTTCTACTCAATTATAGGTTACTCAATAATCAATTAGAACATCTAAAACAACAGCTTGATAACCTGGTAAAGCCTAGTAGAGCCTTAGAAACTACATTCTTGCTATAATGTAATTATGGAAGATAAACCTCAAGAACAACCACTGCCACCTCAAGCGTCGCCCTCAGACACGACTAATTGGGAAGATAGGCCATTTATTGCACCAGATGGTAGAGTTCATATTGAAGAATTTAAGCCACAAACACCTGATATAAGCCAATCTGTACAGAATAAACAGGATACAGAGCAATGAATTTAAAAGATTTTGTGAAAGATGTTTTAACTCAGATCAATGCTGCTGTTGATGAAGCTAGAACAGAGACATCAAGAGATATTCAGTTTTCTGAGAAAGACAATGCACGCACTATTGAGTTTGATATAGCAGTATCAGCAGAACATTCAGACAAAAAATCAGGCAAAGCTGGTATTAAAGTGCTGGAATTCATTGAAGGCGGTGGCGATATAAGCAAAGAAAACAAGAATGCCACCGTAAGTCGTGTTGTATTTGGTCTTAAGATAAACTACTGGACTAAAGAAGAGGAAGAAAAAAATAGACAGGCTGTGGAACGCCACAATGCTCAGGCTGGTAATAATTTTCTCTAAGCCAGAAGTTTGTAGAACCTATGAATGAGAAGAAACAGCAGTTTATTGAGCTAAGAGCCAAAGGCAATAGCTACAACAGTATTGCTGAATCTATTGGAGTAAGCAAACCCACCCTAATCAAATGGAGCGATGAACTAGAAAGTGAATTAGCAAATTATAAAGCGATTGAACTAGAATCGCTACGTGATCAGTACCTTGCTACAAAAAGACATAGAGTGATGGTTTTAGGGACTCAATTGACAGCTATTAGAGATGAATTAGGTAACAGAGACTTATCAGAAGTATCAACTAGCAAATTGATAGAGTTAGCTATTAAGCTATCTGATAGTCTAGCCAAAGAAGAAGAACCCATAATGTTTACAAGTGATAACTTGAAGCTAGACAGCCTTGGCCACAGCTGGGCTGCCTAAATGTTTACCAGTAATTGACCAGTTATACTATTTGTTGCTACTATCGAGCGATTTTTGTACACCTTGATAGTATAAATCAAGCTCGTTGTTGTTATCTGTAACTTGAAAGTACTCATTTCGCTGCATTTCAGGGTACTTCAAATACAACTTATTACTTTCTACGCTAAAAGCTAAGATATTAGAGTATGGGAGTGACAATATCTCTGACCCTACAAACAATAGTCTCTTATTTGTTAAGTAAAATGACCCTCTGTCTATTTCTTCGGTGCGTATATCGGTTTGTTGGGTGGTTTTGGAGTTGTGTTTACTGCCTGCTGTGGCCGCACCTGCGACCAGCCCAACAGGGCCTAAAAGCACACCACCAACTAAACCTCTACTAACGACATGTTTCTTCTTACTTTTGCCAGTTGTGACTTCAGTAACATACTCTCTGTCAGCAAACCTTATTACGCCAACACCATAATAAGCTGTCTCACCATCATCTAAACTTAAGCCTTGAAATGAAATGGGTGTAAGTTTCCCAGACAAAACCGCTTCACGGCGTTCGTTCTCTGCTTTTACTTGTGCTTCATGCTCTTTCCTTGCTTCTTCCGCTCTTTGCTTAGCAGCTTCGTTGTAAGCGTCCCACTTCGCTTTTGCCTTTGACGTTAGATCCTTAAATCCCAATTGTTTTTCCTAATTAAATATCTTGGTCTATTGAACCATTACTGCACTTGGCTGGCAAGATAATCTACAATCTCAGCCTGCTGTGAAGCAGTTAATTTGCTAGATGCTCTTACAATCACTACACCAATCTGCTTATAAGCCCCTGGGTCTAGCAAAGCATTGCCTTGAAACTGCTTTAGATATTCTGTTCTCTTTGCTGCATCTGCTTCTGTCTGATATATTTCTATACTTCCACCCGCTTCTGCACCCCAATTGCTATCTGAGATTCCGCCTGCTCGTGAATCTGCAAAAGCACCTCCCGCTATGTAATACCCTGGCTTACCTAGCTGATTGTTTGGGTCATTTTGTTCACTGTATATTTTTACTTCTGTTACGGTAGGATATTTTGCTTTTACGTTTGCAAGTATTTGCTCTACATTAAGTTGTTTCTTATTTGTGTTACTCTCTACACTTGCTGTACCGTTATTTGTTGTAACTTGGGTCTTGTTGCCCCAAATGAAATAGTATGCTCCTCCACCTACTACCAATAACGCTACAATGATCGCAATTACAACGATAATAGCTGTCTTGTTAGATTTCTTAGTTGCCATAGTAACTCCTGATTTAATTTTTAACTTGCGTAGATTATAAGTCACACTTAAATATAATGCAATATCTAAACAAAAGATTCAATAGCTTCAAATTAGGCCAGGTTAGAAGAATTAATTGACGCTATAAAATGATACACAGAGGGTAGTTTTCTCACACAATAAAAAGCATACACTAATTAAATAGATCCGTGATCTTTACGTTTAAACCTTTAGCCAGTTTTGAGATATTGATAAGTGACGGATTGCGTCTGCCTCTTTCAATTCCAGAGACATATGTGCGATCAAGCCCAGATTCATTGGCTAATTTCTCTTGTGAGATGCCCTTTGATTCACGAATTTTTCTAAGCCTTTGACCAAACTGAGCGGCTACCTCTGGGTATGTTTTTGTCATACCCTATCTTGATTAGCAGTAGACTATGGGTCTACGGACTATAAGTCACACTTAGGATTTGATAGGTTCGTAATCTAGTGAGAAAATAACTATTATTGAGGTGTGAATGGCTAATCAGAAAAAACCAGCACGAAGACGCAAGATTGCATACCTACCGAGCGACAAGGTAGTTGAAATTGAAAAAAGGCTTGCCAAGCAAAAGGAAGGTAATCCTGACGTATTTAATTTACCTGCGAGTAGCCATACAGTTGAGCAGTTAACAGAGTATTTTGCTCGTGAGCAAGAAGGAAGTAAACGAATACTCCCAAAAGAAAGGCGGTGTTATGTACTATATCTACGTAAATCAACTGATGACGAATCAAAACAAGTTAGATCATTAGAAGATCAACGGTCTGAGTGTCTTGAACTAGCGGAAGCACAAGGTATTACAATACGAGAAGAAGATATACTTGAAGAGTCAGCTTCTGCCAAGATCTCAGGCAATCGGCCTATATTTGACGACATGATTATGGGATTTAAGACTGGCAAGTATCATGGTCTAATTTCGTGGTCGCCCGACAGAATATCAAGGAATATGAAAGAAGCGGGCGAAGTCATTGAAATGATAGACCATGAGCAGATTCAGGATTTACAGTTCAGAACGTACCAATTTGAGAACAATCCAAATGGCAAAATGATGCTAGGAATACTATTTGCCACTTCGAAACAGTATTCTGATAAGTTGTCTGTGGATGTTAAGCGTGGTACTAGTGGCAATATTAAAGAAGGTAAATATAACGGCGTAACAAAAAAAGGCTATTATGTTGATGCTAGTACAGGATACTTTATTCCAGATGGATATAACTGGGATTTATTGAGACAAAGTGTAATCATGCGATTACAGGAGGGTAAAAGCAATATAGAGGTTGCCGAATTCTTAAACTCTGCCTACTTTAGCGAACGTAAAGATCAAGACGAGCCTTATAAGGTAGTGCGAGTGGATAAACAAATGGTGGGCGATTTATTTGAAGACCCATTCTATTTTGGGCTATATAGATATGGTAACAACCTGACCAATTTAGCAGAAACTTATGACTTCTTGCCTTTAATGACGCCTGACGAGTATATTGCCCTTAACAAGGGTACGGCAGCTAGTTACGGTGAAAAACACGTGGGCAACTCTGTAAACGCCAAAAAGCTAGGTTATGGCCTACTAAGGGGCAAGGTTATTTGTGATTACTGCGATCTTCCAATGCAATTCCAACATCAGCCTATTAAAAAGGGCAAAAATAAGGGGAGATGGGTTATTAGTTTTTATTGCAGGAATACTAACTGCCAACGTTATAAAGCAGAAGAAAACCGAGAGAAAGGTATCAAACTCAAAAAGAGTATTAGAGCCAAATATGTTTCGTCAGCTATTGAGTGGACTTTACGACATCTAACGAAGAATAGTAAAGAAGCATATCAGCTGTACATTGAACGTCTAAAAAGCAAGCATGCACAGGAGATAGCTATTGCTAAACGCAAGTTAAGTAATGCGAAAAAAGACGTTAGAACGAATACACAGCATTATATGCGTTACCAACAGTTTCAGGTTGACCACCCAGAAGATTATAAAAAACATCACAATGGCAAATTAGAACACTACCAAAAACTGGTAGATATAGCTAAACACAACAAAAAAACTAGTGAGCAAGAATTGGAGCGACTAGGCACTAGCTTACCAAGCGAGCAAGATTTCTACGAACTCATTGATTCTTATCTGAAAACATTGCTCAACACAAACGATTTAGTGGAACAAGATACTATTTGCAACGAGCTAGTGTCGAACCTACGAGCCGCAAACGACTCTATATCTGAAATAACACTAAATCCGCCATATAATTTACTGGCGGATTTACCAAAAATATCTTCTGGTCGGGGTGAAAGGACTCGAACCTTCGACCTCCGCGTCCCAAACGCGGCGCGCTAGCCAACTGCGCCACACCCCGGCTATTCGATTCAAATTTCTTCGACAATTTGAATCGGTTATTTTGTTTTCGATCAAAAGCGGGAATGGTTTTGATCGCAAGGAGAATTGCTATGTCAGCTGAAGTAATCATGGATTACGAAAGCTACAATAGTAATTCGACGTGGAGGGCCATCTGGGACTCGAACCCAGGACACTCTGCTTAAGAGGCAGATGCTCTAACCAACTGAGCTAATGGCCCCCAACTCAAATTTCGACAACTTGAATCGGCTTGTTTTCAACCGATCAAAAGCAGCAATGGTTTTGATCGCGAGGAGAATTAATATGTCAGCTGAAGTAACTGTGAGTTACGAAAGCTACAATAGTAATTCGACGTGGTACGCCCTGAGGGATTCGAACCCCCGACCTACTGGTCCGAAGCCAGTCGCTCTAATCCGCTGAGCTAAGGGCGCTAGAAACCAGGTTATTTTACCATATATCTTATGGCAATGAAAGTCACCCAGGAGATAGCTATTCTTGCCAGTCTACACCATCAAAAAACGGCTTAAACATATCTTGTTCTGGTGGTATTTCAAAGCTACCATCAGGATCTGTCGGTCTGTAGGGTTGGCTAATAAACTCTACATCTAAATCTTCAATCAAGGCCAATGGGCAGACTTCTGCGCCCTCTCCCATTACCAGTGTGGCGGCTGCCGCTAAGCCATCAGCAAGATTGGTCATTGTGGCTTTAAGCTCTCGCCCAAATATATCTTCTTTACCACGATAGTCCTTTAATGGCTTTAGGCCGTAGCTCGCCAACGATATGCCCACCGTGCCTCGCCTCATCGCGACAGAATGAGAATCAGTTATTAAAACTGCGAATCGCTTAGTTCCAAATTCACTTTTCAAATACTCAAAAATCTGTTTAGCAGAAGCTTTTGGATCTTCGGGCCAGAGTATAAAGTAATTGTTGGCGTTACTCTCATCTATGCCAGCAGAGCCAATTAGCAGGTTGTTCTTCAGAGTATGTATAATGTGGGCTCCAGGCACACAGCTACGCGGTAAATACTTATCAGACTCTCGTTTCACTAGGTCATCGTGCTCAATCTCGCTCAGCGGGATACATCTACCCTCATCAATCGCCACTACCTTCGAGGCAATGGCCAAAACTGATTGCTCTGGCAGCTCCTTTAAACTTTCTGCTATTACGGCTAGCAAGTCATCTTTAGGCGGAATTAACGGACGGGTTTTGATTGGAGTAATTTTCATTGCTCTCGCATTATACCAAAAAGCGCCCGGCTTAAACTCAGGCGCTTTTATGGTTTGTAAACTGTTACTTTTGTTGGTTGTCTTGTTCTGGAGTGGCCGGTTGAGCTGGAGCTGTTGGCTGGCTAGCCTGGGCAGCCACTTGCGGTGCCGCACCCTTGTCGAGAGCTCGCTTGATAATGAAGTAGTACAGCAGAGCCGCCAACCAAGCCAAGCCCACGAAAATCGAGACGATCAGTATTATTAGCCACAGATTCTTTTGGCCTTCGTCTTGCCAGTTGGTTCGCTTAAAGGCATCAATTAGCATTACAACCCAAAAAATAAAAAATCCTAACGCAATTGCCAAGAACAAGATCCAAAAAATTAGAACAACACCCAATATACCACCTGCAGCGGCAGTACCGGCCGCGGTGCTGGCTGTATCGGTGGTAGTGCTGCTAATATCATCGGCTCGAGCGACCAGCGGCGCCAAGCTACTTAGCGCTGCTGCCGCAGCCGAAGCTTTAATAAGTGCAGATTTTGTCATTGTATAACTCCTTGTAGTTTTTACTATATAGTTAATTAAACACCAATCGTTGAGCTTATGCAACCGAGTATTGGGCCGTGCTATACTTTTGATAGGATAGGTGCATTAGCACCAACTTGAAATATGGCTTGTTTTCTAGTATTATATTGTTCTTGTGGGCCTCGGCCTGGCACCTTATATTAAGTAGCCTTAACGACCATCTAAAATGGCGTTTTGGCTCTAAGCGGGTATCGTATAATGATTATTATGCCTGCCTTCCAAGCAGGCGATGCGGGTTTGATTCCCGCTACCCGCTCCACGTCATTTTTAGGCTTTAGCCTTCGAGAACAAAAGACTTTTATGTTCTCTTTGGCTGATGCCTAAAATTTCCTATTACCAAAAACAATTGAAAGTATTCTAATTGTCTTTGGTAAGAGTAGCCAGCAGCTGACTCTGCGATTCAAATTGTCGAATAAATTTGAATCGCAGAGATAAATAATGCGAGAATATAAGGTGCGAATAACTATTCGTACCAAATATCAGAGTATTATTTGAACGTGCCCCCGTAGCTCAGCTGGATAGAGCAACGGTTTTCTAAACCGTAGGTCGCAGGTTCGAGTCCTGCCGGGGGTACCACGTCGAATTGCTATTGTAGCTTTCGTATTTATTAAATTGCTACAGCTGATATAGCAATTCTCCTCACGATCAAAACCGTTCCCGCTTTTGATCGAATAAATTTCATTGCTTTTCTAGTCGATTCAGCAAGAGAATTGTTTCTATTTGTTGAATCGATAGGAGAAATAATGCGAGAATGTAAATTGCGAATAACTATTCGCAATGCTTATCGAAGCATTATTTGGACGTGGTGGGTGTAGCTCAGCTGGTTAGAGCGTCGGGTTGTGGTCCCGAAGGTCGTGGGTTCGAGCCCCATCACTCACCCCAAATTTATCTAAAAAGATCCAAAGTTGGATCTTTTTTAGTCATGACAACATCGAGATAATAGCGGCAATGCCGACTATTGCCATAACACCAGTTATAAGCCAGCCCATGATGGTAACCGACTTTTTGTTCACCCAGCGGCCCATGTGCTTTGGATTACTACTAATTATCACAATTAGTGCCAACACAACAGGCGCAACAATGCCGTTGCCAACAGCAGCATAAATTAAAGCCTTAATCGGATCTAGGCCAACAAAATTTAAGGCCAGACCAATTAGCATAGAGAAGATTATAACACCATAAAAGGCATGAGCCTGTTTGAGATTTCGGAACAAACCTTCTTGCCAACCAAAGCTTTCAGCGAAAGCATATGAGCTCGCACCGGCCATAACCGGAATGGCAAGTAAACCTGTGCCAATAATACCGATTGCGAATAACCAATATGTTGCATCGCCAGCAAATGGCCGCAAGGCTTCGGCGGCTTGGGCAGCAGTACCTATATTGGTTACGCCGTTTGGGAACAAGATGCCACCAGAAGCCGCAATAATAAAAAACATTACAATGTTTGATAGCAACATACCCGACCAAACATCGACCCGCATTTGACGCACCTCTTTTTTATTGGAATCCTGGCGCTGTAACACCGTGGTGCGACCCTTTAAGATCTGCTCTTCAACTTCTTGCGATGTCTGCCAGAAAAACAAGTATGGCGAAATAGTCGTGCCCAAAATAGCAGAGACTATGAGAATTTGAGTTTTGTTAAAATTAAAACTTGGAACAACAGCACGTGTAAGCACCTCTTGCCAATTGGGATTAGCCAGCCAAGCCGAGACAATATATGAGAGCAAGATTAGCGCTAACCATTTAAGGTACTTGGCATATTTTTCGTATGGCGTAAAGATTTGCAAACAAATACTAAAAGCAGTAAAGCCAATTACCAAAACACCGTAGTTCATACTCGGCCTTATCAATTGGACAGCCTTAGCCATAGCACCCAGGTCAGCACCAATATTAAAGGCATTGGCAGCAAATAACAATATAGCTGCGGTTGCAATCACCCAGCGTGGAAAATGAATCCGAATATTACCAGCCAACCCCCGGCCGGTTACCAAGCCAATACGTGCACACATTTCTTGCACAATCGACATCAGAGGATAAGTGAATATTGCCATCCACAAAAATTGAAATCCAAACTGGGCACCAGTTTGTGAATATGTGGCTATCCCCGATGGGTCGTCGTCAGATGCGCCGGTGGTTAATCCAGGGCCCAAATTATGCCAAAAGTTTTTGGTTCGCTGAATCACATGCGGTTGCGGTAGCTTACCAGAAACGTTTTTAGCAGTATCAACCGTTTTGTCTAAAGCTACCGCTGGAACCTCGACAGCTTTTGTAAATATATTCTTTTTTCTTGGCATGTTAGCTAGATTATAGTTAAGGGAGAGTTATTACACAACCTGCTTTGGCTTAAGGAGACTTACGCAGCATCTCTTTAAAGGTTGAGCCAGCTCGAAACTTGGGCAGATCCATAGCCCCTATCTTGATCTTGCCACCAGTCATTGGGTTAATGCCAGCCCGAGCCGCCCGCTTGCCACGATAAAACACGCCAAAGCCGGTTATGCCTACTTTGTGGCCAGCCTTAACCTCGGTCATCACGATCTGGCTGAGCTTTTTTATCGACCGCTCGGCCTGGGCTTTGCTTACCCCCAGCTCTTCGGCCAGTTCGCGTATTAGTTCACGGTGTGTCATTTTACCCTCACTTACTTTCACTATTATACGTCAATAAAGCGTAAAATTTGCTCAATCGATTTGGCTTTTCCGCTTTGGTCAACATCGATCAGTACCGAACTAAAGCGCACCGTGCCGCTTTTTGGCCAATCGAACGATTCAGTGCGATCACCAAGCCAACGGCCTATAATAATTTCTTTTTTTACACCCAACACGCTGTCGATGGGGCCGGTCATGCCGGTGTCGGTAATGTGGGCTGTGCCGCCTGATAGCACCCGTGCATCGGCCGTGGGCACGTGAGTATGACTACCCACCACCGCACTCACTCGGCCATCGAGGTAAAATCCAACAGCCACTTTCTCGCTACTTAAGTCGCCATGAAAGTCCACCAGTGAAGCAGCCAGTTTTTGGTGGCTGTTTTCCTCTAAGATTTTATCGACAACTCTCAGCGAATTCTCAACTTCTTCGCTATTAAAGGTTATGCCAAGTACATTAATTATTAGAATCTTACCAAAGGCAGTGTCCACAACCGCCCAACCTCGCCCAGGCACATGCTCGCCCGGCATGTTGGCTGGGCGGATTACTGGCACAGTGTGATCTTCAAACTTCGGCAAAAACTCTGGCTTTTTAAAGCTGTGGTTGCCACCGGTAAAAAAATCTACCCCTGCGTCCATCATGTCGCTAACACCCTTTTCGGTTAAGCCATTGCCGGTGGCCATGTTTTCGCTTTGGGCAATTACAAAATCAATCTGCTTTTCGCGCTTCAGCTCGGGCAATACTTGCGTAACAGCCTTACGACCAATGCGGGCTACGATGTCACCGATGTAGAGGATTTTCACTTAAACTCTACCCATTTACCTTCACCGAGCGGCGTCACTTTTAAACCATCAACCTTTACCGCAGTGCTATCTTCAAGCGCATATACTGTTTTTGGTGTGTCTTTAAAAATCTTCGCAAACAATTCTGGGGTTCTATCGCTAAAGTATGGCGAGTTCATATGCGGCTTGATCCAAAAGTCTACAAACCCTAAACCACCACCCAATTTTTCGTTGAAATATTTCTGGGAAAGTTCGTCATCAATGTCTGGCCCTACAACCATACTGCCCGCACTTATGCCGACATAAACTCTATCTTCTAGTAGCTTAGGCAAAATCTTCGAAAGTCCAGACTCCACAATTTGTTTATAAAGGTAAGACGACATACCGCCGCCAACTACAATTGCATTAGCCCATTCTAGCCGTGGCTTAAATTGTTCAAGTTTTAGCGAAGAAACATCTACAATGTCGACTTCGCCAACCAGCTGTCTAAATTCATACAAATTATCAATCAGCCAATCTTTGTTCCCTACCTCAACGTTAGCCGCAGTAGGAATATAGGCAACTTTAATTTCTTTCGCTGGTTTACCAACGAGCCTTAAGAACTCATCAATAAGAGTTTGGTTCTTAAGGCCAGCTGAAGTTAGTAAAAGTTTCATACGATTCCTTTCACATTCTTCGCCAAAGCTTCACCTAACTTGCGATTGTTTGCTTCGTCTAAATGCACACCATCTCCAGAACCGGCTTCACAAACCTTGCTGGCTTCAAAAAATGCCCAGTCCAGTCCCCTAGCAGCTTTTTCGTATCCAGTCGGTAACTCTGCGACTTTGCTCGCAGCTTGCTCGCCAAATATAGCACGTTGACCGTCATCGAAGTACTTGTCTTTGATGTTGGGTGGTGCAACCAATAAGACTTTGGGCATGGGTACTTCCAAGAACTCACACCATTCATCGATCTGCTTTTGGTAGGCCCTTAAATCCTTGCCAACACCTACTGGTTCTTTTGAGCTCTTCGAGTTAAAGTCGTTGGTGCCAAGCATTATCACCACAAGATTTGCTGGCAAATGACTGCCGAGTATTGGGCTAAATTGTTGCAGCCTATCGCGATCGGCAAAGAATCCATTCTCGCCCGATAGCGTACGGGCCCGCAAGCCCTCTTCGATCACATCGTAGTTGGCACCCAGTGTGTCTTGCAGTACTCCACTAAATCGAGTTTTTGAATCGAACCGTTTGTTCTGCCCACCAACTTTGCCAAACACAAAAGAATCTCCATATAGCAAGATTCTTTTTGCATTTGGGTTGGTAAGCATCTGCTAATATTCTAGTTTGATGCCAGTTTTCTTAGAGACTTTGATTGCCCAAGCTTCGAGCCGAGCCAGCTGGGCATCACGAGAACTATTCTCAAGCTCTTCGCGGTCCAGCCGAGCAATAAATTTATCCATTGTGAGCAAAGGTTGGCCATAGTTTTTCTCGAGCCTGTCGAGCCGCTGTTCAACATTATCAAAACGGCCACTAAATTCTTCTATCAGTTCACGGATCAAGCCAGTAGTGTCATCGAATCTTTGGTTGATCTTTTCATCAAGTTTATCGAGGCTAGTTTCTAAATTGCGCTCGGTAGTCTTGAGGTCTTTTTTGGTTGCATAATCTACATCTGCCATAGCTCAATTATACCCTGCTCGACAGATACTGAAAAGTGTAATCAAAACAACTTCCCGCCGAGTGGCACATCTTTGGTCGAGGTTATTAAAACAGCGTTGCCGTCTTCGTCGGGAAAGCCGAGCGTTAGAACTTCGCTAGTTGTTGGGCCAATTTGGCGTGGTGGAAAGTTTACGACTGCAGCTACCAGCTTGCCTTCGAGCTCTTCTTTGCTATAGTTCTGCGGCAACTGAGCACACGACTTTTTAATGCCGATCTCTTTGCCAAAATCAATCTTCAATTTATAGCTTGGCTTACGAGCCTCGGGAAAGTCATTAACCTCCACAATCTTGCCGACCCTTATATCTACCTTGTCGAAGTCTTCAATCGATATCATTCTCTAGTCCTTGCTTAATTATTGCCCCGACTTCCTGGGTATATTGAGGCGACCACTCGTCAATATCAACTGGTCGGCCTTTGTCGTCATGATACACCACCACGACAGGCGCAGCTTCGTCAAAAAGCTCAAATAATCTTTTAACCCTATCTTGCTGGCCTTTATAAGACTCCGGCAAGACAGTAACCGTACCTTTTGAGCCCCAGATCTTTTTACGATACGCAACCATATCTAACACTTCGCAGCTGGGCAGCTCATCATGTTCTAAAAAACCAACCATGTCTATTCTTTGGCGATTTGGCCCACTACCAACTATTAACTTTTTGCCGCCCTCAGAGATGCGCCAGCCATCTTTCATTTCGGCGGCTTTTTTGAGCTCCTCAATTAACTCACGAGCGGGGTCAACATACTTCGATTCTTCCTCAAGCTTTACTGGCGAAGATGAGCTAAGTTTGGTGCGGTCTAGTGCCGTCATTACGGCTCTGTTAATAAACAATTGCCAGCGCCAGGAATCTACTGATTTACTTTGTTCAATCTTTACATCGATGTCATCGTGGAATAATATTCGCTCTACCGCAAAATTGTGGCGGATTAGCAAGTCTTCAACTTCTCTTCCCAGCTCTAGCCCCTGCTCAATTCTTTCATTGCGGACCTTTCTTTCAGCGGCGTTGGATTTGCCTTGTGGATCATGAACATCATAGCCGTCAGTAACATTTTCTGGACCGTAAAAGTGGCCCGATTCTACCCGAACTGGCTGATTTTCGTTGGTCAACGGCTGAGATTCAGGGCCTACCATATCTATTTTGTAAGGCTTTCTAGTCTCTTTATTAAATCTTCATCAACCTCAATCTCTGCGCCAGAAAGTTTGCTGAATTTTTCATTGTTTCCCTCTCCTGGATAAAGAACCTTTTCGCCCTTTTTCGCTTTCTGGTCTTTTATTGCACCACATAGTGCCTCAATACTTTGTGCAAACTTCTCACTTGTTCCCATCGCTTTTGGGCTGAACGCAAGCAGCACCGCCCCATGTTCTTCTGGAACAAAATCGGTACTCATTTCTGGGCTTGATGGCATGCCTATAAGAGCACTTGTTAAAACCTCCATTAAGTAAACGATGTAGTAGCCCTTGTAGCCACCACCCATCGGCACGATATTAGAAGTTGGGTCTGTTTCGCTTTCAGAAAAATCCAGCGCCGCTTTTGCATTGGTCGTAAACTCTCCATTGCTATCTACGGCTGCTCTTTCTTTTAAAGTCTCGTTGTTCTTATTGGCATTCATGATTTCAAAATAAGGAATTTCGGATGTAGCCATATCTACGCAGAAAATCTCGCCACTTTTGCCCGGTATGCCGTAAGCAATTGGATTCGTACCGAATAGACCTTTTGTACCGTTGAACGGGACTACAGCCCCGGGCCCACCATTGCAAACAGCAATAGCCAAAATTCCTTTCTTAGCTAGCCCCTGTACCCAAGTGTGTAGCGTATGCATGGATTGTGAGTTTACAAAAGAGGCCATTGCAAGCCCATTCTTGGCCGACCTACCGGCGAGTAAATCATGCACTCTTTTTAAGTAAGTAAGTGGCCCTTGATGCTCAAAGTTAATTTCGACAAATGAAGGCAAGTCCACTGAGTATTTAATCTTGTTGCTCGAAAACTTTTGTGTTGCGCCTAGGTCGTCAATCGTGGACTTTAAAGGGTTTGTTCTCGGGGCTTTCCTTAAATATGCCTCAATTGTTTCATCGGCTAGATATGCGGCTTCATCGCTGGAGACAAATTTTTCTGCAGCGCTTATTAACTTTTCCGTTAGTTTTTCCCGGCTAAGCTTCACTACTTGGCGTACTCCTGTGCACGGGTTTCCCGTATTACATTAACTTTGATTGTGCCAGGATACTTTAGTGTTGCCTCAATCTTGGTGGCTACATCGCGAGCCAGCTTAATGGCACTTAGGTCGTCAATCTCTTCGGGTGTTACAAACACCCGGATCTCGCGGCCGGCACTAACGGCATAGCTTTTGTCGATGCCAGCAAAGCTATTGGCTACGTTTTCGAGATCTTGCATGCGTTTAACATAGTTTTCGAGCGTGTCACCGCGAGCTCCTGGGCGGCCAGCGCTTAGGGCATCGACTACACGCACAATCAGTGCCTCGGGCGTGGTGGCCTCAATGTCGTCGTGGTGAGCTTCGGCGGCGTGGGTGGTAGCCTCGTCAAACCCAGCCTTGCGCATCATGTCGCCAGTAATGTGGTGGTGCTTACCCTCGATCTCATGGCTCACGGCCTTGCCAAGATCGTGCAAGAACGCCGCCGTGCGGCTCACTTGAATATTTGCACCCACCTCTTCGGCAATCATGGCAGCTAGGTGAGCCATTTCGACCGAGTGGTAAAGCACGTTTTGGCTATAGCTGGTACGGAACTTAAGCTGACCCATGAGCTTAACAATCTCGGGTGGTAAACCGGCAACCTTGGCATCGCGGGCGGCTTGTTCACCAGCCTTTTTAATTTCGTCGTCAACTTCCTTTTGAACTTTTTCGACAACCTCTTCTATTCGGCCTGGGTGAATCCGACCGTCTTCGATTAGTTTTTCTAAACTGCGGCGAGCTACTTGGCGGCGCACTGGGTCAAAACCCGATATCATAATCACACCCGGAGATTCGTCGATAATCACATCAACTCCTGTAAGTCGCTCTAGGGTTTGTATGTTACGACCTTCTTTACCAATAATGCGCCCCTTTAGCTCGTCGCTCGGGATAGCCACGGTGGTAATAGGCCGCTCAGTAGCGGTGGCGGTAGCCAGGCGCTCCATGGCCTCGGTCATAATTTGCTTGGCGTCTTCTTCGGCATTTTCGGTCGCATCGCGTTTGCGCTTTTCTATATAGGCCGCCAAGTCTACCTTAAGCTCCTTTTCGGTCATTTCCATTAGCTTCTTTTGTGCATCGTCTTTTTTGAGCTTGGCAATTTTTTCTAAGTTCTTTTCTTGTTTAGCACGAATGCTGCGCAGCTCATCTTTAATGGCTGAGATCTCTTTTTCGTCGGTATTTAAAGCCTCGGATCGGCGTTCAATTTGTTCGAGTTTGCTGTCGAGCAAGCTTTCGCGATCAGCCACCCGCTTTTCGAGCGCATCGAGTTTGGTGCGGCGTTCGCGTTCTTCGGCCTTGGCCTCGTCGGCAATCTTTAGAGCTTTTTCTTTACCTTCGAGTTCGAGTTTTTTAGCCTGTTCTTTGGCCTCGTCTAAAACCTTTTTGGCCTTGGCCTCGGCATCGCTGTTTTTCCGTTTATTAATTACGGTTTGGCCCGTGTATCCCAAAACACCACCACCAATTACGGCAATGGCCACAAAAACCAATAACATAATTCACCTCTCTTCCATAAGAGTTCGTGTGCTTCGGATCTGCATAAAGTCAACTGTTGCTGCACACACTGCGACCTTGGCCAGAACACACAAACTTTAGTGATTAATTAAATCTAAATCGTAAAAAGTTGGTAATATACCTAACCCCATTAAACGCCTTTTGTATCTGAAAGTCAATCTAGGAATCTTCTCTCCCAGCCGTTGCTGAGCTTACTCCGGCATTAAAGCAAACAGGAAGCTAACTGAGCTTGAGTGCTCCATGTTCGAGGACTGTCTGAGCGTTTAGCGAGTTCCGCAGAACTGGAAGCGAGAGCTTAAGGTGTGTTCATGTTTTGTGTCCATGCCAAGAGCTTTGCTTCTTTGGCTTTCAAAGAAGTGCCGGCTGCTTAAAGCCATAGATTCGGTTTCGGCCGAACGGCCGAGGGATTAGTTTTTGGGCTTCTTTGATTATGCAAAAGACGCAAACAGACTTTTTTCAAAAAAGTATTGTGCATACGCTTTACTTTCGGTTTTTGGACTGCATACAATGGGGTTTATGAATGTGTTACACAAAGTTTTAAATCGGACCATGATTAGTTTGCTCGTGGCTTTACCCATGCTGGGCATATTAATCAATGGCGCACCGCCCGTAAGGGCTGTTGCCAAACCTGTAGTAATAAGCGAGCTTCAACCCGGCTCCCCTACTTCATCGGGGGATGAATTTGTTGAGCTCTATAACAACACGAATAGCGATATCGACATTTCAGGCTGGAGCTTGTATTACAAATCAGCCACCGGCACCAGCTGGAGCAAGAAAGCTACTCTACCGTCAGGCTCGGTTATAGCCGCCCATGGCTTCTGGCTACTAGCCAGTGATATTGCTGCCAACACTAAGTTTAACAGTGGGTTGGCGCAAACCGGTGGTAACATTCAATTGCGCGACTCAAACGACAGCGCAGTTGATCAGTTTGCCTGGGGTAATGGTGATAGTCCATTAGGTCTGGCCGCACCCGCACCTGTTACCAACGAGGTGCTGGCCAGGGACTTCGATGATGCCACTCAAACCATGCTCAATAGCGATAACAACTTGAGTGACTTTTCGCTCAGCACCACTGCTACACCAGGCGCAATTCCTGCTGTTGAACCACCAAATCCTGGAGATCAAGGTGTCGATGATCCCAGCCCAGCAAATTATGCCCGCATTGTAGTTACAGAATTATTACCAGATCCAGCCAGCCCACAGGTTGACAGTAGCGATGAGTTTATTGAACTGTACAATCCGACTGGAGCAGATGTAGATCTAAATGGCTGGAGCTTGCGCGATGGCAGTGGCAAAGTGTTTGTAATCAAGAGCAAAACGATTGCGGCTGGTGGCTACTTGGTACTTTATAGCAAGGAAACAAGTATTACACTTAATAACACCGGCGATGTAATTAGCCTGCTAGCGCCCGATGGATCAATTGGCGATACTACACCAGATTATGGCAACGCCAAGCAAGGCCTAAGCTGGGGGCTAGTAAACGGCGAGTGGACTTGGACAACTAGCCCAACACCCGGTGGCGTAAACTCCGCCGCCCTTGTAGATTCGGCTGGCAGTACGACAGCAAAGGCTGCTGCTAGCAAGAAAACTACTGCCAAGAAAGTTGCGGCTGCCAAAACCAGTAAGGCCAAGGCGGCTGCTAAGAGCCCGGTAGCCAAAATAGCCAATAGCGCTACCGAAGCTGCCGCCAACATTAGTAAGAATTCTACACTGTGGACCTGGTTGCTGATTGTGCTAGGAGTCGGTACTATTGGATATGGGATTTATGAATACCGGCCAGAAATCATTAATACTTACCACAAACTTAGAACAAAGTTCGGACTTGGCGTTAAGACTAGCTCAAAACCTTAAGCCGCCCTTGCTAATAGAGCTGGTTGGAGATCTGGGTGGCGGTAAAACTGCTTTTGTAAAAGCCCTGGGCAGGGCTCTTGGTGTTGAAAAGACGATTGTTAGCCCTACCTTTACCATCCACCAAAGTTACAAGACCCCTAGTGGCGGTAGCTTGGAACATTTTGATCTATATAGGCTAACAGACGATCAGCTCGTGCAAAACGAGCTAGCCGATTCACTCGAAAACGGCAACTCGGTGGTTTGTGTAGAATGGGCTGAGCATTTTCACTCACACTTGAGCAATGACCGGCTAGTTATTAAGTTTGAATTTGTAAACGACGACTCTCGCAAACTAACATTAAACGCAATGGGTCCTAAGAGCCGGGGGCTGTTAGAGGCCATCAAGTGATTTTACTAATCCGCAGCGACGAACCACAAGCTGAGCTGTATTTATTAGACATTCAAAAAGTGTTTGCCAAAGACAAGTGGCTGGCTGAACGTCGCTTAGCCAACGAGCTTCTACCACATATAGAAGCCCTGTTAAAAGATAGTGGCACAAAGCTGGCAGACCTCGATGGAATCGGGGTATTTACGGGTAGCGGATCTTTTACTGGATTGCGAATTGGCGCGACTGTAGCAAACACTCTGGCATATAGCCTGGGCATTCCAATTGTTGTCGGCCAGGGCAGTGGCTGGCAAAAGCAAGCCGTAGAAAAGCTAACTAATGGCGGGGCTGAGCACATTATTGTGCCTAGTTATGAGCGGCCGGCTAATATTACTCAGCCCAAAAGCCAACAAGTCTGATTTCTCGGTTGCACCGTAAGCACAAACGGTATACAATTTGTATATCATTTTACTAAGAGGTGATTTTGTTTCGTACAAAACAAAGCGGCTTTACCCTGCTCGAACTCGTAATTGTGATTGTAGTAATCGGTATTCTAGCTTTCCTGATTGTGCCGCAGCTACTAACTGGTCCTGCCCGGGCGCGCGATGCCCAACGCAAAATTGATTTGCGTAATATTAAGACTGCGCTAGAAAACTATTACAACGAACAAGGCGCCTACCCCACCACTCTAACCGCGCTCGAAGGTGGCTCTATACCATATATAAAAACTGTGCCGACCGATCCAAAAACCCGACAAAACTACACGTACATAGTTACGGGCAACCCGCCTAGCGGATTTATTTTGCAGACTAATCTAGAGAATAAAACTGACCCAGATATAAAAGTGGGCACCAAGAACACCTACGAAATTACTAGCTCTAACCCATAGCTAGGTAGGTTGATCATGAGCCAAACTGAGTTCTCACCAATCTGCGTGAATCTAGATGGTCATACAATCAGAGTTCTGCAACTGCGGGCTACCAAACCCGCTACAGTTGCAGGCTATGCTTACAGTCAATATTTGCAAGACACCACTCCTAACAGACTAGATGTTAGCGAACAGCTAAAAAAACTAAACATCCAGCTGGCCGAGCCACATTGGGGGAATTTTGTTGGCAATAAGGTTATCATTTCCTTACCTGGTATATCCGAAAACGAGCAGGTTAAAACCTTGGCATTCGCACATGTTCACGAGCTCGACTCTCAATTGCAAGCACATATTGCCGATGAGAGTAGCCCACAATATTTTACACACCTGCCCCTAAATCAATATATTGACTCGGGAGGCAATGTGCAACAATCATTTTTGATTCGGTCACAGCCGGCAATTTTGCATCACTACCTAACAGAAAGGCTCAGCGAACAACCGTACGATTCTGAGCTGGTTTCGGCCACCGCTAGTCTTGGCAACCTGTTACTAGATTCAAAAGTTGAGCAAACTATTGTAGTCCACATGGGTGTGCTTAGCACCAAAGTTATTGGCCTAACAGACCGAATAGAATCAATTACTACCGTTCCTGTTGGTTTTGAACATATTTTGCAAAACTTAAGCAAAGTGCTGTCGCTAGAACGCCAACACTCCTACAAAGCCATGGTGTTAAATTTAGAAGCCAGCTCTAATATCGTACGGGCTCTAAATACAGTTTTAAAATCATGTCTGACACCATTGGCAGTGGTAGTCGATGAAACTATAAAATCATTGGGACTAGATGAGACGACTTTAGTAGTACTCGGCGATGGCGCGCGGGTAGCTGGGCTGGCCGAAAGTATTGCAGCACAAACAAATACTAAGCTTGTGCAATTTGACCCGTGGAGCAAGGTCGCCAGTTATCCCTTACGGCCACTGGCCCGCAGTCTAAAACCAGTTTTTAGCCTACCGCTGAGCATGGCGCTAGCTAGCCTGAGCTAAGTTTGATTTGGTGGTTTTTGAGAGCCAGCGGCTTCAGCTACATTAAAATCATCTTCGCCCGGCTGCAAACTATTGGTTTTGCCCGCCTTAGAGCTTGGTGTGATTGGATTTGAGATAGCTTGATTAGATACAGCACTGCCACTATCGGTTTTGGACGGTCTTGGCGGGGCAACATCTTCTTCGACCCCGCTATCTTGGTTGTAGAACTGTTTGTGCACTTCTAAAATATAATTCTCTAGGTCGTATGGGTTGGGCACATAGTCGAATTCAAAATTGCGGTCTTCGCCGGCTGTTTGGACATTGATATTGCCATAACCCAGCACAGTTTGGAGGGGTCCGCGCACCCGAGCCGATACGTCTTGGATACGCGACAGGGTTAGGGTAGAAACGCGTTTGTTAAAAAGCCCAATCTGGTCGATATCAACTATGTGCTGGTTAGTTACAACAATTTTGTTAGCTCGCCATATCCAAACCACCGCCACCAACATTAATAGCAGCATGACAATTACACCAAAGCCCACTAGGCTGAACAGGCCGGCTGAAAACTTTATTGGTAGCACATTGGGGTTCATGGATAGATATGAAAGGCCAACTACCACTGCCACGCCTACAATTACAGTAGCTACCAAAAATGGCACAATCGAAATAATATGTTTATAAATTACTCGTTTGGTAACTTCGTCGGCAGGCTGGCCTGGGTAATGATAGTTTTCCATATCTATAGTTTAGCTCAAAAACTATGCAGACGGAAGCTGACACTACAATAGCTTTTGCCGATTATCAGTATTTGCAGCTGGCTTCTGAAAGCCCAAATGATCGTAAGCTTTAGCAGTGGCCTTACGGCCCCGTGGCGTGCGCTCTAAAAAGCCAATCTGAATCAGATAGGGCTCGTAAACATCTTCGATAGTCTGGCGTTCTTCGCCAATACTAGCAGCAACCGCCTCGATTCCAACTGGTCCGCCCCGATAGTTTTCAATAATTATGCTCATAACTTGGCGGTCGGCGGCTTCGAGCCCATATTCATCGATGCTTAACAGTTCAACCGTTTTATACAAGGCATCTTTGTCGATTTTGCCTGTGCCATGCACCTGAGCGTAGTCGCGCACCCGCTTAATCAGTCGGTTGGCAATACGGGGCGTTAGCCTGGAACGAGCCGCCATATGAGAAAGAGTCTTGGGCTCTACGTTGATATCGAGCAGCCTAGCAGAACGTGCTAAGATCTTTTCGATTTCTTGTGGCTGGTAATATTCAAGCCGGTTCACCAAGCCAAAGCGATCACGTAATGGTCCCGACAGTGAGCCATAACGAGTGGTAGCACCAATTAGAGTGAACTTTGGCAGATCTAGGCGTAAACTCTGAGCCGATGGCCCTTTGCCAAGCATAATGTCGATTGCATAATCTTCCATAGCCGGATACAAAACTTCTTCGACCGTGCGTGGCAGCCGGTGAATCTCATCGATAAACAAAATGTCACCATCTTGAAGATTTGTTAGCAGCGAGGCCAAGTCGCCAGCTCGCTCAATTGCTGGCCCACTAGTAACTTTAATTTGCTTACTCATTTCGTGCGATATAACATGAGCCAGGGTGGTTTTGCCTAATCCCGGAGGGCCATAGAGCAAAACATGATCAATCGCCTCGCCACGCTTGCTAGCCGCAGCAATCGCCAATTGCAAACTTTTTTTGATTTGTTCTTGGCCAATGTAGTCGGCAAAGGTTTGGGGCCGCAGAGTCTCCTCGAATACCAACTCTTCGGGTGCTTCAGCTTGAAACTCGTTGGTTGGATCTTCTTGTCGTTCAATCATTTGGTTACTCTTTCATCGTTGTTATCGCCACGCAGGCGAGGATCCAAACCAGACTCTCCAACCAAAGCATTCGCTAGGCGGCGAGCTTTCGACAGAGAGTAACGGATAGAAAGACGGCTCACGGCTTAACCCCTTTCAAGGCTTCTTTCACCCGCTGGTTTGTATCTAGTTTTTTGTCAACATGCTCCAAAGCTATCATGGCGTCTTTGGCAGTAAAACCAAGGCTTATTAAGGCCTGGTGAGCCGGGTCATCGGGGTTGGCTTTTTGCATCGGTGCCTCTACCAGCTTGCCCTTGAGCTCTAAGATAATCCGCTGGGCGGTTTTCTTGCCAATGCCGCTTACATTACTAAACAAACTAATGTTGCCAGCCAAGATTCCACTTTGAATTTCCTCGACTGAATGATGACTAAGTATAGCTACGCCGGCCTTAGGCCCCACACCCGTAACCGAAGTGAGAGAGTAGTACATGTTGCGCTCATTGAGAGTTAAAAAGCCATAAAGCGTGTGCGCGTCTTCTTTGATCTGTTCGGCAATGTATAGCACGGCCTGGTCATTAACAGATATTCTTTCGTGAGTAGTAGGTGTAACAAAAACTTCGTAGCCGACACCCGCCACATCAACAATGGCGCTAGCCGTCAAAAGTTCCGAAACTGTTCCGGTTATTTTCGCAATCATATCTTGTATTATACACTATGATACTTTAGAATGAGCATTTGTCATCAGCGCAGCTCAAGGCAAAACCGAAACCCGAAATGAGCCGTAGAAATGCCTACGGTGAATGAGGATTGGAGTTTTTAACGCAGAGGTGTGCGATGAGAATTGTTCGACGCCGAACAGCAAATTGCAATCGCCAGCGCATCAGCTGCATCGTCTGGTTTTGGAATGGTTTTGAGCTTTAGAATTTTAGTTACCATCTCTTGCACCTGCTTTTTGGTGGCTTGCCCATAGCCGGTAACAGATTGCTTAACTTGCAAAGGAGTAAATTCCCTAATTGGCAACTTAGCCTGCTGGGCAGACAACAAAACTATTCCCCTGGCCTGCCCAACAGTCAGCGCCGTAGTAACATTGCGAGCAAAGAACAACTGCTCCACGGCAACAGTATCTGGCTTATGGTGAGCAATTAGTTCTTTAATATCTTTGTATAAAATATCGAGTCGCTCTGGCATCGCTAAAGATTTATCTGTCGAAATTACACCACAATCGATTGCGGTCAACTTGCCGTCTTTTTTTTCAATCACACCAAATCCAGTGGTTGCCGTGCCTGGATCGATGCCAAGAATTTTCATTTTGTTATTTTAACTTAATTTCAAAAATCTTTCGCCTACAAGTTCCGCTTTCACCCATTTCAAATAGACCAATGCGGTCAAATGAGCCGCTAAAGGAATCAATTTTGGGCATATTAGTAAGTTGCTGTTCGTTTTTATTACTAAACCTTGTTAGGGTTAAATGCGGGCGAAACAGCTCGCCTATTCCTCTGTATCCGTATTGCTGTAAGTTCTCTCTTGCGAGGCCTTCGGTAGTCGCTAGTCGTGCTCGGTCTTTTTCGCGCATGCCGTCTCGCATTGAGTTAAAAATAGCCAGTACCTTCTCTTGAAGAAAGGTTAGGCTCGAGAGCTTCTTATACTCGACGTCTACAAAGCCTTCGTCTTGAGAATATTTAATGGCCTGAAGTTGAAATATCTTAAAATTAGAAGCAATTATTTTTAAGTCTTTTTCGGCGGTTACAATATCGTCTAATTTAAGTTGTAGCATATACAAGCTTATATGCGGATAGTACTCAGCTTCACTTAGCGCAAAGGAGCCATTCAGGGTTTTGCTTATTGCGATAGAGCAGTCTGAAATTTCTTTACTTGGACGCAGTGCTATGTCGCAGGGAGTAGATGGCATGGCTATTCCAACTTACTTAAAATTTTATCGGGGATGTCGAAGTTGGCCGTGACCTCAACTACATCATCTAGATCGTCGAGGGCGTCCATTAGTCTGGTTAGGGTCTTGGCTTTAGCCTCATCGTCTACAGTAATAGTTTGAGTTGGCTCCATTTTAACTTCGGCCGACTCCACTGTATCTTCACCCAAAGCATCGCGAACTTTTTCGAGGTCGTTGGGTGTAGTGTACACAACTAGTTGGCCTTCACTATCGTCAATATCAGTGGCGCCAGTTTCGATAGCCTGCAAGCCGACTTCGTCTTTGTCTAGACCGTCCTTACATGTAATAACTCCTTTGCTCTCAAACACGTAAGCTACCGAACCTGGCGCACCCAAGTTACCGCCATGTTTAGAAAATGTCGACTTTACCTCGGAGCCAGTGCGATTGCGATTATCGCTTAAGGCCTTAACCATCACCGCCACTCCGGCAGGGCCGTAGCCTTCGTAGCTTAGCTCTTCGAGTTTGGCACCATCGCCAGTACCGCTACCTTTAGCGATTGCCCGGTCGATGTTGGCGGCCGGCACATTAGAGGCCTTGGCTTTTTGAATAGCCAGGCGCAACTTAAAATTCATGCCGGGATCGGCACCGCCTTGGGCCGCTACGGCAATTTCGCTAGCCAGCTTGGTAAAAATTTTGCCGCGCTTGGCATCGGCTACGCCTTTTTTGTGTTTAATACTAGCCCACTTGCTATGTCCAGACATGTTGGATCTCCTATCTTGGTGAATTCCTGCCTTACTGGCTACACTGCTCGATCAGCGTAGAGTCTGCTACGCTTCACTCACTGCTCGCCCAAGTCTTGGGCTCCATAAACTATGAGGCCCTTGACTTTAAATGCTCCTGCGACGATACAGAATTTACTCCAATTATAGCATTTTTCAGATCTGTTGATAAGCCTTTGGCCTGACTTGGCCGCACCAAAAATACCCAGGCCAAAAGGATTGCATAGTAAGCAGCCACAGCCAGCAAGCTAATGCCGTTTATACGATTAGCCGCCAGCGGCAAACGCGAGAGATAGCTTATTAAGTCAAAAAGTTGGTTAACCAGCCAAGTCACAGAATGGCCCAAAAAATAAGCTAGCTCGGGTAGAGCCATACCAAACAAAGCCAAGACTGTACCAATCAACATCAATACTGGTACTAGTGGCAGTACAATTAAATTTGCCAACGGTGCCACCAAACTAACCTGTCCAAAAATATAAACTATCAAACCAGCAGTAGCTAATTGTGCCGCAAGACTGACCGCCAAAAGCTCATTAAGCCAGCTTGGGCGCTTGGGTAATATGTATTGAAATTTGGGCGCCAACAGCACGATGCCTGTGAGTGAAAGAAACGACAGCTGCCAACCAATGTCAGTGATTAATAGGCTTGGATTCAACAACAGCATAGCTGCTGCGGCCAAACTCAGAGCGGTAAATATGTTTAACTTTCGGCCATAATAGCTCATAACCAAAAACAGGGCCGACATAATTCCCGCTCGCACAATAGATGGGCTTGCACCGGTTAGCAGCACAAACCCCAAAATTGCCCAAAGCGAAAATACCAGACCACCCCAGCGCCAGTTACGACCAAAGTGCCTTTGTAAAAACCCCGTTAAAATCGTAAGGTTGTAGCCCGATATGGCAACAATATGACTTAAGCCCACGGCAGCTAGTAAATCCTGCAGGTTGCGCGGTAGGCCACTCCGGCTCCCTAGCAAGATGCCGGCCATAAATGAGCTAGCCGGCTCGTCCAATGCAGCTCGCAAGCCGGCTAAGAACCTTTGCTTAACTTGGACTAAAAACGACTGCGAGGAGCTAATAATCTTTACCTTGGCATAGCCTATACTAGCTTCGGCGTTACTCCCATCAATCGGGTAAAGCTTGCCGGTAACTAAAACTGTGTTCCCTTCTCTGGCTGCTCCACTTAGTGCTTTAACCTTGATCATCGAGCCCACAGAACGACCATTGATTTTAAGATTATTAATGTAAAAAACATAATCACGATTGTCATCGCGGGTTGGCTCGCCAACAACAACTCCCACCACATCGATCTTTTGACTATATAGAGCTTGTAGGGGTCGTATTGGATTGTTGTAAATGTAAATTCCAAACCGACACAGACCAATAATTAATCCGAGCACACAAAACAGAACGTAACCAAGCTTGCCACGAACAAACAGCAGGCCGGCACAGGCCAGCAATAGCGGCACTAGCCACCATAATGTAATGGCAATAGCAAAGTTGGCGGCAATAACAATGCCAACCAAAAATCCTATTACTATAGTGGTAATTTGCCAGCTTCTGCGCACAAGCTTTAGCTTAGCGGCGTAAGCATTTTAGTAGCAAGCGTAAGGGCTAAATTTATTCTTTAGTGTTGAACCAAATTTTGGCTTGGCTCTTGGGCTTACCATTGTAGTTAACAGTTATTTCGCTATTGCTTTTAATGTTTTGGTGCGCCAAAACTGCAACTGTTCGATCCAGGAAATTCTTTGAATATTCAGCATTGGGTCTAAAAGAATGATTGTACATCATGCCGTAGCCTAGAACTATGCCGGCTTGGCCGTCTTCCCAACCGAAGTAGTAATTAAACAGCTCTGTCTTATCAATGAGCTGCCGCTGTTTGGCAGACAACACAACCACAGGGCAGATCTCTATAAGCTCCCCTTTTTTATAGTCTTTCTCGGCAAAAACTCCCCGCCCCTTGTTCTGTGTTTCTTTAATAACCATCTACACACCTTTTGTCTTAAGAAATTCATCTTCTATGCGCCGGGTTTTGACATTGGTGGCCACAAGATCAATACCATAATGGTCGGCGATTCGTACTATAGCGAACATAATATCGGCTAGTTCGTCGGCAATTTTGTTGTTCGATGCTTCATAAATGCTATTGTCTTTTTCACGATCCGCATAGTAGTAGCCTTCGCGATTCATGACCACAGCTGCAAGCTGGCCAACTTGCTTAGATAGTTCAATTACTGCGCCCTCAACGCCCCATTGTTTACCTTCGATCTTCTGGAATCGGCTTACGGTCTTGCGTATTTCATTAATGGAATCTTCAAAAGATTGCTGTTTCATGGGTGTGAGTGTAACAAAAAACGACACCGGTTGATAGGGCAGTTTTTGTAAGTACAAGCGCTCATGAGGCCCGGTGGGATAGCGGCTAGCGCGTTCTTCGCTTAGTTATGCTCGAAGTAAACTTCTGCGCGTGGCTTTCGCTACGCCGAACCCACCACTTCGTGGTATTGGGTTCTCACTCTGACTACCACTAAATAAGTCCACCGTTTGGTGGACTTATTTAGTGGAGGGCCCGGTGGGATTCGAACCCACGACACCCTGCTTAAAAGGCAGGTGCTCTAACCAACTGAGCTACGGGCCCTCGTCACAAGTGTGTTAACACTTGTGACGAATTCTTAATTCAGAATTCGCCTTCAGTCAACACACACTTGTTCCTCTTCGACCAAACAAATAGAGTTTTACTCTCTTATTTGGTCGACTAGTTGCATAGAAACAACGTTTTTAACCTGAATATTGTACAGTTTTTACAGCCTAAAATCAATCTTAAGCTTTGACCCCAACAGGTTGCTTGTAGAGTAAAACTGTAAAGTCTTTGGGGTGATAGTTATTAATAAGAACAATCTCCGAAGTTAAACTCTTGCAGTGCTTCAATATGTCCAAGCAGTTGGCATAAGCAATCGTTTTAGTTGAGGTATTCGGTTCAAAGCCACCTGCCATATTAAAAGCACATATATTATTGGAGAGGCTATAGAGCTTGGTGATCATTGTTTTGCGCTGTTCTAGCCAATCTTCCCCCACCGAGTTCATTACTCCAGACGACAATACAATATCGAATTTTTCATTAAATTCGCTAGAAAATGGATTAGCTACTTGGAACTTATCCCCATCGTAGCGCTTGTTAGCAATGTCAATAAACTCTGGAGTTACGTCTACCCCAAGATACTGAAAGTTTCCCGTGTCGGCATAGAGATAAGGCAATAGATCGCCCATGCCACAACCAGCATCAAGTATGCTTTTACCCTCTATGGTTAGGCTAGATACTAGTGCGTGATAACGCAGTGCGGCAGCACGATAATTAACCCACTGTAAGGACTTGGGGCTTTCACCGTGCGATTTAAGTGTCCTTTGATAGTATTTTTTTCTTGAAGAACTTGTGGGTAACGTCATATATCGAGAATTCTGTCTTACTTAGGCACCAATGCGATCTTTGCGACGCTTGCCAGATGATTTTGAAATAGCATAGTCCACGATTATACCAGCTATGTCTATGCCAGTTTCGCTCTCGATACCTTCAAATCCGGGTGAGGCGTTAACCTCAATAACAAGTGGACCGCGTTTGGAACGAAGTATATCTACCCCCGCCACAGTCAGCCCGAGAGTTTTGGTGGCTTTGATTGCAATATTGCGCTCTTTGGTGGTGAGCTCCACCGGTTGTGTAGTGCCGCCTCGATGCAGGTTGCTTCGGAAGTCGCCCTCGACTCCTTGGCGCAGCATAGCTCCAACCACCTCGTCACCAACTACTAGTGCACGTATATCTGCGCCATGAGCCTCTTCTATATATTCTTGAATCAAAATGTTGGCTCCTACCCCATAAAAAGCCTCAACCACAGACTGGGCTGCTTTACGTGTCTCTGCCAATACTACACCGATACCCTGATTCCCCTCTAACAACTTAACTACTACTGGGGCACCCCCTATCATATCTAGGATGTCTGTGACATCGGCAGTTTTTCGTGCAAAAACAGTTTTAGGGATCTGTACCCCTGAGCGAGCCAGCAACTGCAGCGATCTTAGCTTGTCAGATGCACGAACTACAGCCAACGATGAGGTTAAACTATATACCCTCATCATCTCAAATTGCCTTACAACCGTACTTATATAGGCGCTAAACGAAGCAATAATTCTAGGTATTACAATATCAACATCTTCCACGGCCCTACCTAAATAATAAATAGATGGCTTACTAGCCTCAATTTCCATGTAGCAACGAGAGTAATCCAAAACCTTAACTACATCCATACGTTTCTTAGCAGCCTTTAGTAGTGTCTGCGTGGAGTAGCTTTTGGGTTCTTTAGATAAAATGACAGTTTTCATAGGCTACTGTTTCCTCGAGGGATCAACTAAAAAGTTTCCTCTTAACAATGTCCGGCCCAGAAGTATAGGATATTTTAGTCGGCTTCTGTTGGCCAGAGTGAAGTTTGCTATGTATATTTTATCATTAATTTTGACCTTAAGCTTAATAATATAGCGCTGCTGCTTATTGCCAAACGAGCTAGTAACAATTGTTTTTTTGAACTTTTCAAAAATGAGTTCCTTTTCGTGATAGGCCGGATGTTCGGGGTCCAAGAAGCGAACTGATAGCACAGTCTTGCCATCGATAAGTTTTTTTTGGACTTCGTGACAATGAATGGCCGAGTGGTAAGCACCGGTATCAACCTTGGCGTCCAGATTATAAAGCCTTTGGTTGGGCAATGATATCTTTACTTCTCTACCAATAGTTTGCATTTTTTGACTCTCTGTAAAATCAAAGCATGATTTTAGCTCATGATTAATAAGCATGTCAACCTTAAAAGTCTTACTTGGCGAACCAATCTACAAACGATTTTGCTACGTTTCTGCCCTTGCCGACACTAGGATGTTCATGTAGGCCAAACGAGGGAGCAGCATTAATCTCAATTAGAAACATCTGGTTATCTTTAGTATTGTAGATAAAGTCGACACCGCAAAGTCCCATATCTAGATAGTTCACAATTTTACTAGCATATTCTAACATCTGGCTCGATACATTGTCTGTAACATCTATGGCCTTACCACCTCTACCCATGTTGGCTACACCTATCACCTGAACTTTCTCATCTTTGCGAGGAACTTCTGACACACGATCGCCAAGATACTCCACGGCAGCGGCTTCATCGATAACATTCAGCTCTTTTACATAGTTTTTGCCTCGTTTGGGGTTTTGATTTTCTGCCAATATCAACTCAGAGATAGATTGTTTGCCGTCACCTACTATACTGGCGGGCTCTCGAATTGTTGCAGCAACCAGTTTTTTGTCGATATAAAGCAGCCTATAGTCATCACCTTCAACGTGGGTCTGTATTAATGGCTTGTTAGAATATGCTTGAGCGAATTTGATTGCTGTATGCAGTTTCGATACATCCACAATACCGGCAGTTACTCCTTGGCCATGCGCAGAATCTTGCGGTTTTACAACAACCCGTCCTTCTCGACCCAGAAATTCTTCAGCCCCCTCCATTTCTGTAAAGGCTAGTGTATTAGGGATTGGGATGCCTAAGTCGGCAGCCAGTTTATAAGTAATTTGCTTGTCTTTTGCGATGTAGAAATTAATCAAGCTAGTTTTCTCAGTGTTGTCATTCTTAAGTAAATGGTGCTTCCCCGAGTCATCCCAAAAACGCAGAAAGTTCTTTTGTTCATCCAAGATCTCCACTTTCCAGCCGCGTAAAAGTATCTCGTCATATATTAACTTAGTTGTCATTTTTAACATTAATCGTTGCTCGCTTAATCTCTGGTTTAAGATTATGAATATTATATCAGCTACCTGGGTCGGCTGCCGAATCCAGGTATCGAGCCATGGCATTTAGCTTATACTCGATCATGCTCCCAGTATCAATTTGGGGTGTCCCATTTACTTCTAGCAAAAAGAGGTGCTGTCCATCTTGATCTTGTATAACATCCACACCAGCAACTTCGCGACGCATTACACGTGCCGCTTTGATGGCGAGCTGTACAATCTTTTTGTCAAGTTCTCTGGTTTCGAGTAAAGAACTAAACCCTTCTTGAGAAGTATTGTTTAAGTGGCTTTTTTTATTGCTCCTTGTACGATATAGCCCCCAACAGCTTGGCCATTAAAGACCCAGATTCTATAGTCACCTTTGTTGGGGATAAAGCTTTGAATAGCAAATCGTATGCCGGGATTCTTTTTAAAAACTTCTCTCAGCTCAAGGAGGGTTTTTACCAAGTAGTTATCGCGACCCTTTGAGGCATCTACGTCTTTGGCTATTAATGGAAATTGGAATCTAGGAAATTGCTTTAGTGCTTGTTCAATATGTTGTTCTGAGCATATGAGCGTGTTGGGCACCGGTAAGCTGTGAGCGGCTAAACAAAAATACTCACTTTGCTTTGACTTTGAACGATATCCAGCAACCTCAGAGTCAGAAAACTTGCGGCCATACTGTTTAAGATATTCTGCACAAGCAGCCGCTTGCTCTGCAGCTTTATGCCAAAAACGAAAATGCACAAAGTCGTATTCTATTAAATCAACCTCATTGCGGGTATCAAAAATGCGGGTTTTTCCATCGACAATTGAATAAATGAGATCGTCGTAGAATGTATAAAACAATTCAACCGAATCGCTTAAAAACGGCTTTAGTCCTTCCAAAAGATTTTGGTGTCCGTTTTTGTAGGTAGTTGAATTCTTTAGTACAAAGAAAATTAAAATCTTTTTGCTGGGCTTTTTATGTGATTGGTTCATGGTGGTGATATTATTCTATGATGCCACCTATCTGTCAAGCGTCTATTTGGCGGGTTGACTCAAGACGTCATTACGGACAAAATTCTCTACTGTCTGAGACGGCATCTCATTGGGTATTACGAAGTCTGAATTCCCTAAAAGCCCGGTCCGATGTAGCTGTGCAAGAATATCTAAATTTATCCTGCCCACAAATTGGTACTGTCTCAAATTCTCAGGTAGCTTCTCGTTCAATATGTTTTGCTCAGCATAGTGTAAAGAAGCGCTGTCAGATACATAATTGCCGTGCTCAACTATTCCCTGCCCTTGGCGGAAAACACGCATGGCTCTACTAACAGCTCTCTTAACGGCTTCTTGCCTATTGGCATCAGGAAAAACTTTAAGGTAGGCGTTAAGCGAAGCTCTAGCACATTCG
Source organism: Candidatus Saccharibacteria bacterium (assembly GCA_016191105.1). NCBI lineage: Bacteria > Candidatus Saccharimonadota > Candidatus Saccharimonadota bacterium. Next base: position 126,668 of record JACPPH010000008.1, on the reverse strand, counting down.
GCCATTGAGCCCCCACGCAAACGCTTTTCTACAGCCGCGAGGTGCAACAACCCCTGCCCTGTATACTGATTTCCAAAAAGTCGTTTTTGAGCAGCTGCCTCATTGGCCATTGCGCCTGCTTCGTGCCAGAGATTAGCGCGACTTGCTGGAAAACTGAATATTTTAAGTCCAATACGACTAGCATTTTCGTACTGAAAAACATGCGTCATTTCATGGTCTAATAAAGGAAGTGCCCCTGCTGGATTTTCGGCACAAATGGTTCTATTAAAATCTGCTGGGATGTTAACCCTCTTTTTTGCCCCATCCACCGACATGGCTGTATGGGTATTACTTACAACCACTTGCCATTTTGAATCGCTAGCATGCTCGCTTTTATCTAAATCAACTTCTTCTGAGCTTAGAAGATCATAGTGTCTTAGAATCATTTCAACCATGAATTTTAGTGTTTCGGAATCTACAAAAGTGTTTTCTAAAACCTCGGGGTCAACATCTGAATATTCAAAGTCCTTCAACCTATCTGGCAGACCTTTTGTATTGTATTCTTTCTGCATCCGAACAAGATCTTGATTTACGATGCTCCCTTGGTTTTCAGAGGCACCATTTATAAATTTATCGAGTCGTGATAAAAACCTGCTAAGTTGCTGTCTATCCTGAGATTTAGCCAATCGCTTCTCTGGGCTCTCTTGGCCTCGCCAGCCTGGCAAGTACTGCTCTAAGCTCGATAGTATTTCTCCATATCGGTCATCCTCACTAGCTTCATTTTGCACAGACAGTTTAATAGCGGCTTGGTAGATTCTGGCACTGAGAACATTTACCCTTTGACTATAGATATCAAATATAACTTTTTTGGTTTCGTAGAGCGGGTCGTCCTTTAGTTCATCTAGGTGTCGCCTCACATCTAGTATGTATCGTCTTAGCTCACTTGAAAATTTGGCTTTTTCTAAAAGCTTTTCTGGAGCTCTTAGAAAGCCAAAAAACTCTGGCTCTTCGTCGCTTGCATGGCCCAAAACAATCTGCTCCAATTTATTGCGAGCGAATTTATCAGAAGGTGCTTGCAATTTTTTGATTTGAGATGGTTTGTAGCCGGCTATCTCTGTTGCAAAGAACTGTCTAACCTCATCTAAGCTGCTAAAATTGATACTTTGGTTGGTTACCTCCTGCAGCAAACTGGCTCCAGCGGGTGTCAAAAAATAATCTAAGCTAAGTACACTTGGCTTTAGCTCTACTAATTCTGCTTGTCTAAGTGTTTTCTCTGGACTCTTAACATTAATACTTTCAGAGAAAGGATTTTCGGCGTTAAATAGCTTGGCCTCAAACTCGCGCACCCCTTTCAGCTGTTCCGAAGTCAAGTTAATCTCTGGAGGTCTTTCAAGGATGGATATGGCCCCAGTAAAGCTTTCAGACATTTCCCCTGGCCTTTCAGGGTATACTCTTGGCGCCTTTTCGCTCATTTTTTGTGCTTGTCATCTTTTTCGGCAACAAAAAGTGTAATTAGCGACCATACGATCAGTGCAAGCAGTACATAGTAGCGAATGCTGTAAGCCATGGCAGCTAGATTGTAGTCGGTAACCAGCTTAGCTCGATTAGCATCGGGCAAAACCGCTACCGAAAAACAGATCAAAAACAGCGCCGCAATAATACTCAAAATGAACGAGCGAACCTTGTTTTGAGCCTTCTTAATACCCAACATGGCACCAACTGCAAACAAGCCAGTTATTAGAGCTGTCAAGATCAATATACTTTGCGCCCCAGCTGGGTAAAAACCAAGCAGGCCCTTTTGACTTATCTCCTCTAAGCTTTCTAAGGGTACTTGGCTAGCGGCAAATAGTGCCAACGAGCTTCCGAGGACAACTAACCTTACTCTATTTTCGCCAAGCAATATGCCGTAAGCAACAAAGCCGGCAACTAAGCCAAGGGCAATAACATTGAAATTAAAAAATGACATAAGTTTAATTCTTATGTTTTAGTATAGTACCAGCACAGATCCTTCGACAAGCTCAGAACGGCAAATGGGTTGCTACCAAAACTTGTGTTTTTTGGTAGACTTTTTAAACTCTTCTAGCAACTCACGCTGTTTGGCACTAAGTTTGGTTGGAACCTCAACATTCACTACAACTAGGTGATCGCCGCGATTGGTTGTATTTAGAATGGGTAAGCCCTTACCGCTAAGTTTAAGAATCTTACCTGGCTGGGTACCGGCGGGAACTTTGAGCGTTACTTTGCCATTGATAGTTTCGACCTCAATCTCCGTGCCGAGTGCGGCATCGGCAAAATCTATCGATTTTTCAGAGATAATATTAGCACCCTCGCGCTCAAAGCGGCGATCTGGCCGAACTCGAATATGAACATACAAGTCACCGCGCTGGCCATTAGCATTCACCTCGCCCTTGCCAGTCATCTTTATAGACTGGCCGTCATCGATGCCAGCCGGTATCTTGATCTTCACATCTTCTTGTTTTCGCCCGCCACCCTGCCGATCGTTGACTCGCAAACTAATCTCTTTGGTTACGCCTTTTACAGCCTCCATAAAATCAATCGTCATGGCCACTTCGACATCGCGGGTTCGGTTGCGAGCTCCAGTAAAGAACATGTCGAAAATATCGTTGATGCCACCGCCGCCGGCACCACCAAAATCAAAGTGAACACTGTTGGGGTCGAAGCCCGCACCGCCAAAGCCTTCGAATGGGTTGCCGCCGCCGTAAGCCCCGCCGCCAGCCTGGTGCGCCCCGGCGGCATGGCCAAACTGATCGTAAGCTTGGCGCTTTTGATCGTTGCTTAAAACCTCATAAGCCTCATTGATCTCTTTAAACTTGGCTTCGTCGCCTGTGGATTTATCGGGATGCAGCTTGACTGCCTTTTTGCGAAAAGCTTTTTTAATCTCATCTTTACTGGCGCCCTTGGCAATGCCGAGCACTTTGTAGTAATCGTGCTTATCCATTAACTATTTACTTCTTTATAGCCATCAACTATAGCTTGGCGTTTGAGAATAATTGTTTTGTCGGCATGGGCACTAATGGCCCGGTTCTGCCCGCCCGGCATAGCCACATAGGTTATGTTGTGCCCCTTTTCTTTAACTACTCGCAAGGCTGGGATGATGTCGGAGTCGGAGCTGGCCACCACAAAGTTCATTTTGGGTCCTTCATAAGCCTGTTTAACCATATCAACGGCCAAGCGAACATCAACACCCTTTTCTTGAAACACCACGCCTTCTTTTTTTTGCCGCGCTTTTAGGTTGCCTGCGGTTATATAAAGTATTTGCTGTTTATCGAGCCATTCGCCCCAAGCTTGTTTGTGCTCATGCATCTTGGTTGAGGCCTCAAGCGCCTCCTCGCCCATGTCTTTTACGATGTGTGGTTTGGTGCCATAGTAAAATATCTTGATTGGCTTGGCATTATCTTTGGTAGCCTCTATAAATAGCGATATGAGATCGAATTTAACCAAATCCGCTCGTTCGGTCACCAACTTCTCTTGCAATAAAACTGGCAACAAACCATAAAGCAGGTTTTCGCCATCGATGTATATATTGGCGGGCAGTTTATTCATCTTTAGTCCTATGATACTTTCTTGATTGCTTCTTTGTAAAATTCTGGCATGTTCAGCGAATCGATCTCCATAGGGTCAAACTTCTTAAATTCTGCATGCCCAGCTTCACCGTTATGCTCAACATCGCCAGTTCGTTTGATGAACTTGCACGAGTAGCTTATGACCAAAACACCACGCTTTTCATCTTCGCTAACCTTGATGGTGTAAAGATAAGAACTGGTAATTTCACCAACCGAAACTTTTAGCCCAAGCTCCTCGAGCATCTCACGCTTAACTGTTTCTTGCGGCTGCTCACCCTCGTCTAGTTTACCCCCGGGCAGCTCCCACTCACCTCTCTCGTTTTTGCGGAGCCACACCTGGCCACCCTCAAAAACAATGCCCTTACATGATATGGGAACTGCGTAGGTGTTGTGAGCCACTTACTTCTTATCTTTCTCGTCGACTACCTCGCCTTCTTCGGGCTCTCCGCCGGCTGGCGGATTTTTATCATCACCCTTTTGGTCGGCCTTATCACCTTCTTTGCTTTCAGCCTCTTTGGCCTCGGCTTCGTACATGGCAGCGCCAACTTTTTGCAGTTTTGTATTCAAATCTTCAGTAAGCTTCTTGAGCTCTTCGACATCGTCGGTCTCGAGTTTATCTTTCAATGCCTTAGTGGCATCCTCAACAGCCTTCTTATCTTCTTCCTTAGCCTTATCACCAGCATCTTTCAAAGTCTTCTCGGCAGTGTAAATTAGGGTGTCGGCATTGTTGCGAGCCTCTACTTGCTCTTTCTTCTTTTTATCCTCATCAGCGTGGGCTTCGGCATCTTGCTGCATCTTCTTGATATCCTCGTCGCTTAGGTTACCGCCCCCAGTAATGGTAATGTGCTGTTCTTTGCCGGTACCCTTGTCTTTGGCGCTAACATTTACAATACCGTTGGCATCGATGTTAAAGCTAACTTCGATTTGTGGCACACCCCGCGGAGCAGGTGGAATGCCGTCGAGCACAAACCGACCTAAAGATTTGTTGTCGGTAGCCATTTCGCGATCGCCTTGCAAAACGTTGATCTCTACACTGGGCTGATTGTCGGCTGCGGTGCTAAATACCTGACTCTTGCTGGTTGGAATGGTGGTGTTGCGCTCAATTAGCTTGGTACTTACACCACCCAATGTTTCTAGGCCGAGTGATAGAGGGGTGACGTCGAGTAGCAACACGTCTTTAACGTCGCCGCCCAGCACACCACCTTGAATAGCTGCGCCAATGGCTACTACCTCGTCTGGGTTCACGCCCTGCAGTGGTTTTTTGCCAAAGAACTCCTCAACCTTTTTTTGCACTAACGGCATACGGGTCATGCCGCCCACCATAATTACTTCGTTAATGTCTGCTTTTTTGAGGCCGGCATCTTTTAGAGCTGCCTCACATGGCTTGAGTGTTTTGTCGACCAAGTCCATAACCACCTTCTCGAACTGGGCGCGGGTTAGGGTAATGTCTAAGTGCTTGGGTCCGCTAGCATCGGCCGTAACAAATGGAATGTTAATATTGGTCTCGGTAGTTGTGCTAAGCTCGATCTTGGCTTTTTCGGCCGCCTCTTTTAGTCGCTGCATAGCCGCTTTGTCGGCTTTTAGATCAATCCCTTGGTCTTTTTTGAACTCATCGATCAGCCAGTTAATGAGCACTAGATCGAAGTCGTCACCACCTAAGTGGGTATCGCCATTGGTGCTTTTAACTTCAAACACACCGTCACCCAGCTCAAGCACCGAAACATCGAACGTACCACCACCAAGGTCGTATACCACCACTTTTTCTTCTTTGTTCTTTTCGAGACCGTAGGCTAGGGCGGCGGCAGTGGGTTCATTGATAATTCGTTTGACTTCGAGGCCAGCGATCTTGCCGGCATCTTTGGTGGCTTGTCGTTGAGCATCGTTAAAGTAAGCCGGCACAGTAATAACGGCCTCGGTTACTGGCTGACCCAAGTATTTTTCGGCGTCGGCTTTGAGTTTACCCAAAATCATAGCGCTGATTTCTTCGGGCGTATATTCTTTGTCGCCCATTTTAACTTTTACATGGCCGTCGGCCTTTACGATTTTGTAGGGCATGAGCTCGATATCGCGCTGAACTTCGGGATCATCGAAGGTTCGGCCAATTAGGCGCTTAACACTAAAGATTGTGTTGTCGGGGTTAATCACGGCTTGGCGCTTGGCGGTCTGGCCCACCAGCCGTTCACCGTTTTTATTAATCGCCACCATACTGGGGGTAGTACGAGCCCCCTCGACATTGGTAATAATTGTTGGGTCACCGCCCTCCATAACCGCCATGGCTGAGTTGGTGGTACCTAAGTCAATTCCAATAATTTTACTCATAACTATTCTCCTTTACTTACTTTTACCGTAGCTGCTCGAACTACTTTTTGATTAATTTCATAACCCGGCGTTACAACTTCTACAATTGTGTCGGCCGGCTTCTTGCTTTTAATGTGGTCTAGCGCGTCGTGCCGAGCGGCGTTGAACTGCTCACCCGTTTGTGGTGCAAACTTATGCACACCCATGCTATCGAGCAGATCAATAAGTTGCTGGCCAACATATTGCATACCCTTGGCCCAAGCGTTGTTTTCTAGCTCAGCAGGTAAATGTGTGGCTGCGCGGTCAAAATTATCGAGTGCTGGCAGCAATTCTGCTAAAACGGCCTCTTTGGCACCATTCATAAGTTCGGCTTTTTGAGCAGCTTCGCGCTTTTTATAATTTTCGAATTCGGCCTGCAGACGTTGCAAGTGAATTGTTAGCTCGCCAATCTGTTGTTCGTATTCTGCCGCAGTCCGCCGGCTGGCGAATGGCTTGGCTTTTTTAGCTGGTTTAGGATTTTTATCAGATTTCATATTAAGCTTCGCTAAAGACTTCTTCTAGGGCTTTACTGGTTGCACCTACTAAGTTAATGACCTTGTCGTAACTTTGCCGAGTTGGACCAACAATTCCTATGTAGCTGCTGTCGGAGTAGGGGCCAGAAAACCGATTTACCACCATGGTAAGATTACTAGTTTTGGCGATTGGGTTCTCGCGACCAATAAATACCTGTGTCTGATCTAAATGTTTCTCGAACAACCATTGCTGCAAGCTGTCCAAAAACTTAGCCGCTCCAGCCGAGGCTGCTTGATCTAAAAATTCAGGTTGGCTAAATAATTGGCTAAGGCCATGCAGGTACACGGCATCGCTCAGGGTAGCAAAAGCCATGTTGCCAGTCAGATCGCTCAAGGTTTCGGCGGCAATTTTGATTGCACCGTCGGCTCGATCCTTGAGCGAATCGACTCGCTTGGTGATGGTTTGGAAGCTCCGACTCGATGGGAATTCCACTTGCGTGGATGAATCGGTTAAATTGTTTACAAAGTAACGGTATCCTTTGTCGGTAGGCACCCTGCCAGCAGATATGTGGGGTTGGTAAATACAGCCCAATTCTTCGAGCTTTAGCATCTCAGTCCGGATAGTCGCGGAACTAAGCTCGAAAGCTTTGGCAAGCTCACGAGAGCTAACTGGCTCGGCTGAATCCGCATACAGGCGGATGATTTCCGATAAGATTCGTTCTTGTCTATCTGTCATGACGATTTACTCTAGTTTAGTACGTCTACCAACTAGCAGTCAACACTGTCGAGTGCTGACAAATTTAGTATATAAAAATTAGCACTCTCATGTCAAGAGTGCTAATTAACTTTTTACGATGCCTACCCGCAAGTAATTTGGCTAATCACCCAGGTTGAGCCCTGAGGTATTAAGTTTAGCTTGGCCTTGGATTTGTCGCCGTTATTCAGATCGAAGTTGACAGTTGCCGTAGACGTATTGTTGTCTTTGGTTAGCTCGGTGTATTGATAACTTTTTACGGTTGTGGCCGCACAAGTAGCTGGGTCTGGATTACCATTTGATTTGTTAATGTAACTCTGTACTGTGGCATTTATATAGCCTTTGTTAATGGCCTGGGAGGCCAAGGTGTTTTTGGCTACTGGAGGATTAGCATTGGCGCCTTTAATCCAGTCGTCGTAGAAACCCTTTATGGCCTTATTGATGGCCACTTGGGTATCGAGATCAACATTAATCTGGTTTTGTAGTGTCTTGTTTTTAGATTGCAAATCTTGAATCTGGTTATTCAAGTCGTTGACCTGGCTTTGTAGTGCGGCTTGTTGCTGCTTGGATTTCTGGTTCATAAAATAGTAAACACCACCGACCGAGGCCAAAACCAAGGCAACAATCACTAGCACCACCAGAAAAGTTTTGCCTGCACCTCTCTTGGGTGGCAAACTCATGGTGTTTGCTGGCGGCACTTCTAGCGGAGTTGCTTGTGGGTCTTGAGCTGGGGGCATAGTAAGTCCTTATTACTTATGCTTATTTTGGCACTCGTGCAATAAAATTGCAAATTGCTATTCAGAATTTTCTTCGTTCAAGAACTTGTTTTGCTGATTTTGCTCGAAAGACTTAACTTTAGCTTCTAACTGCTGGGTATTCTCTTGAGCGGCTTGCTCATCTTGATTGGCCTTTTGATTTCTAAAGTAGTACATGAGCCAGCCAGAAATCGTTAATACCAATAAAATAACTACCAATACCACCAGAAAAGCCTCGTGAGACTTAGCTTGTTTTTTGACTGCAGATTCCTTTGCCATTGCAAATAATTATACGCACAAAAGCCGTACAAGCTCAAGCGTAAGTAGTTAGTCTTTTTTTAGCATTACCATAAAGGCCTCGGGCGGAATATCGACCTGACCAATCTTTTTGAGGCGTTTTTTGCCTTCTTTTTGCTTGGCCCAAAGCTTCTTTTTGCGCGAGATGTCGCCGCCATATAGTTTGGCAGTTACATTTTTACCCAGAGCTTTAACATCTTCGCGCGCGATTATCTTAGCGCCTATGGCGGCCTGCAGGCTAACCTCAAATAATTGGCGCGGAATAACGTCTTTGAGTTTATCGATTACCTTACGGCCAACACTAAGTGATTCTGAGCGGTGAACCATTAGGCTTAGGCTGTCTACTAACTCGCCGGCAACCAAAACATCTACCTTAACCAAGTCTTCAGGCCGATAACCCATTAGTTCGTAATTAAATGAGCCGTAACCAGAGGTAACGCTTTTAAGATCATCATAAAAATCTGTTAACACATTAGCTAGCGGTGCTTCAAAATTTACAAGCGCCAGTGTTTGATCAATGTAACTCAAGTCTTTTTGAATCCCGCGAACCGAATTTATAAGTTGTATAACCGAGCCAACGTAGCCACTTGGCACAATTATCTCGCCCTTGATCCATGGCTCTTGAATCTCAGAAATGCGGGTTGGCTCAGGAAGCTCAGAAGCACTTTTTATATCAACTTCGTCGCCATTTATGAGTTTAACCTTGTAGTCAACGCTGGGGTTGGTAACCACCAAGCTTAACCCATACTCTCGCTCAAGCCGAGCTTTTACAATATCCAGATGTAACAAACCCAAGAAGCCCAGGCGAAAACCATAGCCTAAGACCTGTGAATTCTCGGGTTCATACGCAAGAGCCGAATCGTTAAGCGTAAGCTTCTCGATAGCATCTTTCAGACTCGGATAATCCTCGGCCGAAGCCGGGAAGAAACCAGCATATACATAGGGCTGCACTTTCTTGTATCCCGGCAGAGCCTCCGGCGAATGTAGCTTTGAGTCTGTTACCGTATCCCCCACCCGAGCATCGGCCGTTGTTTTTAGATTGGTTGCAATATAGCCAATTTGCCCACAGTGTATGATCGCATCGGATGTAAGTTGGGGGCTAAAGTACCCAATATCAACGGCTAAAGTATTTTTACCAGATGCCATCAAAAACAAATCTTGACCCTTTTTTAGCTCACCATCGATGAGTCTTATATAAAGTATGACCCCCCGATATTCATCGTATACCGAGTCAAAAATTAGAGCCCTAGTTGGCTTGTCTGGTTGACCGGACGGTGGTGGTACATGCTCGATCACTCTATCTATAAGCTCCGTTACTCCAGTTCCCTCTTTGGCAGAAATTCGCAAAACATCGCTTGGCTCACAACCCAAGAGAGCCGATATCTCTTTGGCGACTCGCTCGGGTTCGGCAGCAGGCAAATCAATCTTATTTAATACTGGAATAATCGTTAGGTTAGCCTCTAAAGCCAAGTAAACGTTGGCCAAGGTTTGAGCCTGAATGCCTTGGGCGGCATCAACCACTAAGATTGCGCCTTCGCAGGCCGCTAGGCTGCGACTAACCTCATAGCTAAAGTCGACGTGGCCGGGAGTGTCAATTAGGTTCAACTGGTGAGCTTGCCAGTTCATGCGTACCGGCTGGAGCTTAATGGTTATACCCTTCTCTCTTTCCAGATCCATTTGGTCGAGCAACTGGGCCTTCATTTCGCGAGCCTGAACGGTACCTGTTAATTCCAACATGCGATCAGCCAAAGTGCTCTTGCCATGATCAATATGAGCAATAATGCAAAAGTTACGAATTCGATCCATACAATCGCCTTACCCGACGCAATGGATGCAGAGCTTTTTTGATAACCTTATCGACCTCTTTGAGCCTGAGCACCTTAGCCACCCCGAGGTAGACCCCAATACCTACAACCGATAGAATCATAAATTTTGGTGCAATATTCGTAAACCCAACATCGTTTTTGTAGAGTGGTAATATCTGACTCACCAGGTAATACAGTACAGATGTCATAGCCGCACTAGCCAATGAAATCTTAGCAAATTTAATTAGTATTGACTTAAGGCCAATATGCTTATAGCGAACCTGAAGGATTACGACAAGCAAAACTAGCTCGTATAGCGTTGATATCGACAGTGCTATTGCCATGCCCGAGATCCCAAATTTAGCCGACAATACAAAACTCAAAATTATGTTGATCACAATCGAAGATAAGCTGGTTAAAAGTGGTGTTATCGTATTTTCGAAGGCATAAAATACCCGGGCCACCATGAAATATAGGCTCTGGGCAATGATTACGCCCGCTAACCAGCCAAGGGTGTCGGCGGTGGCTTGGTCGCCAAAGCCAAAAAGCAGGCGCACTATATAGCCGCGCATAACTACCGCAATAGCTGCCGATGGTATGGTTAGAAACAGAATGTAGCCAATGTCGCGTACCAAAATAGCTGGGAGATGGGACTTATCCTTAGACTTTACAGCTCTTATTAAACTTGGGAAAGCTGCGGTTGCAATTGCTGAGCCAAATAGCGCTACCGGCACATTTTTAAGGTTATTGGCATAGTAATAGGCCGCCAGGCTACCGGTTGTTAGCCGTGAGGCAATTGCGGTCTGGATAATCCAATTAACCTGATCGATCCCAAGATCTAGCGAGCGTGGTACCATAAGCTTAACCACCTGAATAACATCTTTATTTAAGAAGTCGAGACTAAAGCTAAAGCGCCAGCCTAAACCCAGCGTGCCCAAAAACTGGATCACGGCCTGCATGACTGTACCACCAACAACCCCCCAGGCAACGCCATATATGGGGTGAGCCGGAAATAGCTTAGGCGCCAACAAAATGCCGATAATTATACCAACGTTATAAAAGACGCTTGCAAAAGCAAACAGCGCAAACCTATTAAAAGATTGCTGGATACCACCAAACACGCTGGCTAGGGCAAACAGAGTTGGTGTAACCAGCATTATGCGTGCCAAGGTAACAGTTAGTGCGTGCTGCTGGGCATTGAAGCCGGGCGTTAAAAGACTTACCAGCGGGTTGGCAAAGATAAACGCCAACAGCCCAAAGATAGTTGTAGCTAACAACAGTAAGGTGGTTAAAGCGTTGGTCATATGCCAGGCCTCTTGCTGTTGTTTTTTCTCAATGTGGCCAATAAAAACTGGTATGAAAGCTACAGCAAAGGCTCCCGACACAAGCAGGGTAAATAAAAGGTCCGGGATTCGAAAAGCAGCCGTGTAGGCATCGGTACTGGCAGATACACCAAAGTTAGCTGCCAACATACGATCGCGCAATAAACCCAAAACTCTACTTAGTAAATAACTAAGTGAAATTAAAAAGGCCGCTACTCCGAGCGTGCGCGATTTGTTGATCTTTTTTAGAATGTTGTTCATCGCGTGTTAGTTATTATATCAGGAGTAGGCTGATTATTAAATCAGATAGACCTAAGCCGAGCATAACCGCCTAAACTTCTTGGTGCGGGCCGAGTGCCGTGTCGATGTCTTTGGGTGGAGCTTTTTTGTCTAGACTAGCAAAAAGTTTTTCGAACTCTGGCCCCTCAAGAGTTTCTTTTTCTATCAAAGTCTTAGCAATCAAATCGAGTTGCTGGCGATTCTTGGTAATCACCTCGCTGGCACGCTGGCTGCCTTCGTCGATAATCTTGGCTACTTCGTTATCTATCTTAGAGGCAATCTCTTCGGAATATTGTCGGCCTTCGCCCATGGTGCGCCCCAGGAATATCGAATTATCGACCTCGCCAAAGAAGCGATTCTTGAGACTATCGGTCATGCCATATTCGGTCACCATTCGGCGAGCCAGCTCGTTGGCATGCTTCAGATCACTTTCAGCTCCAGTGGTAATTTCGTTGAACACAATTTTTTCGGCCGTGCGTCCACCTAAGCTCATAGCAATGTCATCTTTGAAATCCGCCACCGAGTGCAGATGCTTATCTTCTTCTGGCAGGCTCCAAGTAACACCGCCGGCCATACCGCGACTAACAATGCTAACTTTGTGAACCGAATGGCAGTGCGCCAATAGATGACTCAGCAAGGCATGGCCAGCCTCGTGATAAGCCGTGATTTTCTTTTCTTCGTCGTTTAGAATGTGGCTCTTGCGCTCTGGGCCCAAAGCAACTTTTTCGACTGCCTCGTGCAGATCGGCCTGACTAACCTTTTTACGGTTTTGGCGAGCAGCCAAAATAGCAGCTTCGTTGGCAATATTGGCCAAATCGGCTCCCGAAACGCCGGGGGTTTTGCGAGCAATCTCGCGTAACTTAACCTCGGCCTCGAGTGGCTTGTTTTTGGTGTGAACCTCCAGAATCTCTTCACGGGCTTTCATGTCGGGAGCGTCGAGGGTAATGCGACGGTCAAAGCGACCTGGTCGAAGTAAGGCTGGGTCGAGCACATCGGGGCGGTTGGTAGCTGCCATTACTATCACATTGGTGCCTTGTTCAAAACCGTCCATTTCAACCAAAATTTGATTCAGGGTTTGCTCGCGCTCATCGTGACCACCACCCAGGCCAGTGCCACGCTGGCGACCAACTGCATCGATCTCGTCAATAAAGATTATGCAGGGCGCATTCTTTTTGGCCTTGTTAAATAAATCACGCACGCGGCTAGCACCCACCCCTACAAACATCTCCACAAATTCCGAACCAGATATGCTAAAGAATGGCACATCGGCCTCACCGGCAACAGCGCGAGCCAGTAAGGTCTTACCAGTACCCGGGCTACCAAACAACAGCACGCCCTTGGGAATCTTGGCACCCAAGGCTTCAAATTTGCCAGGGTACTTCAAAAACTCCACAATCTCTTGCAGCTCAGTCTTAGCCTCAATAGCACCAGCCACATCGGCAAACTTAACTTTCTCTTTTTCCATGCCAAAAACTCTGGCTTTGGATTTACCAAAGCTCATAGCCTGGTTGTTAGACCCTTGAGCTTGGCGCATTATAAAGTAAAAAAAGCCAATTATTAGCAAAACTGGAATAAAGGCCAGCGCAATGTCGATCCATTTGCCCGAGCCGTCGTTTGGATTCTTGGGTTCAACTTTTACTTTATTGTAGTCTATGCCGTAGTCTTTGAGGCTGGTGTTGCTTTCTTTGAAAGCCTGTTCTTTGCTGCCGTCTTTCAGATTTATTACGAGCTGGTCGCCGGTAAGCTCAATGCTTTCTACTTGGCCTTGGTTAGCCTGATCAATAACCTTGCTCAAGCTAACTTGGGCGGGTTTTTGAGGAGTGGTAGTTGAGAAATACAAAAAGGCACCAATTACTAGCAAACCTAAAACTATATAGATAACGTTCTTGGGTATTCTTTTCATTTAAACCTCACAAATTAACTGAATTGGCTGGTCTTTGTCTGTAGCGGCAAAGCGTCGATCAATAGCTAGTGTTGGTAGCCAGACTACCTCGCCGCTAGCGCTCACCACTACTGGCCAGTGCGAACGCAAGTGCTTGGGCACTTTGGCATCCGAAAAAACATCTTGGAGCTTTTTGCTACCCTCCATGCCTAGTGGTTGCACCCTATCACCAGGCTGCCAGAAGCGTACATACATATTGCCAGGACGCACTAAGGCTTGTGGCCTATCGGTATCAATTGGTTCGTTCAACAGGCGCAGATTAAATAAGCCGTGGCTAAAGGGCTGATTAACATTCAAAGGGGCAGTTCTACCAGATCTGGGGTTACTAACCGGATTAACAGAAGTAATCATTACGCTACCATAGTTACACATCATATGCAACCCAGATGCCAGGTGCGTAACCGAGCCACTGCGGGCACGGCTTACAAACCTTAAAGCCTGCTCTAAATTTTTTTGACTCAATGCCACGCCAGGGGCCAGCTGCTTGCAAATATAGCTAAGCAAATTAAGTTGCACGGCTTCGGGCAATTTACTAAATCGAACCTGATCAATCTCCACTTTTTTGCCGTTTTGTTCAATCACGATGTCGGCTAATAGGCCTTGCAAGTTAGATTCAATTCGGTCGTTTAAGACTTCTAGGCGGTCGAGCGAGCAACTTAGCTGGCTACGAAAGTCTGCTTGAGTGATTGAGCCCAATGGCATTAGCTCGTTTCTTAACAAGTTACGCCGATAGGCTAAGTCACTGTTGCTGCTGTCTTGTCGATAAGACAGATTATGCAGATTGGCGTAAACAATTATGTCGGCTTTGCGGAATGGCAGCAAAGGACGCACCAAGTTATCCCGCCTGGCTCTTAGTGCCGCTAAGCCTTCGCGGTCAGCCCCACGAATAGAGTTGAGCAGGCTAGTTTCGAGCCGGTCGTCACCATGGTGGGCTGTAACAATATAGTCGTAACCCCCCGCGCTGGCCAATTCTTGCAAAAATCCATAGCGCGCCTCCCTAAGTTGAGCCTCGCGGCGTTCTTCCCCGGGTAACTGACCAAGATAAAACTTATAGCCATAATCGTCTGCCAACTTGCCAACCAACTGAGCGTCGTCAACCGAATCGAGCCTAGTCTTGTGGTCGAGGTGAGCTATCGCTAACTCCCAGTTATAGTAAGTATTAAGACCGTGCAACAGATCGAGCAGGCTAACCGAATCTACTCCGCCCGAGACAGCCAAAAGCAACTTAGAGCGCGGCGGCAAAAGCTTGGTACTAGAAAGATGGTTATGCAGTTCAGAAAGCATACTTAATATTTTACCATTACCAGGTGTTTAAGAAACCGTAATTACTACCTAATCTAACTTGCGCTTGTCACCCACCCTGTCATCCCGGACCGGTTCGGCTTTAGACGAAACCAGGATCCGGGATCTATATCATAAACCCATGGATCCCGGATCAAGTCTGGAATAACATTTTAGAAGTGCCTGTGCTTGCTCGGCACGAAGATAAGTTGTACAAAGAAGTTACCTTAACGTAGCCCTAAGAAACTGGGCGTAGTCAAAACAGAAAGGAGCTCATCGTGAGCTCAAGCGAAGAAACCACCGGCGAATACGAGCGGCGCAACCCGCTGCTCGACTTCTTGCCTCACCGACTTCGGAATTGGGACAACTGGTACGAGATGCTTCTCAACCCAGAAACCCCGCTCGAAGTTCAGATTGGCCTGCTGCATTGCGGGTTCGGAGTCGAGGGCAGCTGCAATCAGAACGCTGCGATCGACCGCATGGCTCTCTATCTGCGCATGGCCGACGGTCACCTCGATCATCTGAACGGGCTCTACAACCGCGAACGTGATGTGGTCGACGACCGCAGGATCGACCGCTACAAGGAGGGTCGGCAGACGCTCGCCGCCAAAGCCTTTGCTGTCACCAGTGAGCAGATGTTCAGGCAACTGCCCGAACGAGAAGGAGGCAAGATCGTTTCGTGGACTTGGCTGGAACAGCCTGACATGCTCGAGCTGTTCGTTTGGTTCCTCAGAAGCGAAGACCCTCTGTACTCAACACATCGCACCTACAACCTTCAGGACCCTGAAGGCCGTGGGAGCAAGCCTATGGAGTGGGCGGTGAATTGCGGCAAATGGTTGTGCGAGCTGGCCTTTTACCGCGACCTCGAGCTGGACAGTGAGTACCACCAAGGGCTGGTCGCCTTCAACCGGCGACTGGTAGCGTGTCGGCCGCAGCTGCTGCCATTCATGCGGGCCTTCAAACTGCTACACCTGGCCGAGCAGCTGGGCGAGAACCTCGACAAGGCCACGCTCACAGCTTTGCGCAAGATGGCCATGAATGAGACCGTCAACTATGGCCAGCGAAAGCCGGCCAGCATCAAAGATGCCGCAGCATCTGGCTCCTACCCGGGACGCGTCTGCTTCATGATCGACACCATCATCGAGGAGAACAAACGACGGAGAGAGGTCGCCAAGGCACACGCCGAGGCTGCCGAAGCCAAGGCCCGCGCTCGCGAAGCTGAGAAACGAGCCAAGGACCTCGCCAAGTCCAAGTAAGCCCCGTTACGAACGGATCAACCCGCAATGCGCGGCGCCCCCTTCGTAGCGGGGCGTCGTGCCTTCTATGGGTAATTTAGGGCTGAGTTACGCGCATTGAGCTAAAATTGACTTTGCCGCTAACCGATATAAATACTTCGGCATTGTTTGAGTCATATTGCGATGTAAAGCAGAAGAGCGGTTGCGAGATGCTATCGAGTTTAAAGTCATTGGCACCAAAGGCCACGGTTTGACTGTCGTTGTAGCGCACCGAGCCTTGAGTTTGAGCCCCCGCGCTACTGTTGCCCCACCAACAATACTTTAGACCGCTCTTAAGAGCTAGATTAAACCTAGTAGTGCCATTGTTAGCACTAGTTTGCTGGTTTAAGTTGGAGCCTTTTGTAAAACTAACCACTGTGCCGGCCTTGGTAGTATCAACCGAGCGATAAGCTTGGCTTACAAACACCATTGCTAATCCGGCGATTGCAACCAAAACCACTGCCAACCATAATGTTTGTGCTGGCAATGGGTCGCGGTTTAACTTTTTCTTTTTGTTACGAGCAGGCATTTAGCTTGCCTACTAGCGGATTGACGATGTGTAGGTAGCGGCACTAGCGTATAAAATAAATGCTATTCCAGCCATAGCCACCAAAACAATCATTATTAGAAACGATGGTTCAATAAACTGCTTTTTAGAGCGAGCCAGTGGTGCTTTGCGAGTAGACTTTTTTGCGGGCATTAGTTTTTCCTTTTAACTATCCTTCTTATGGTAACGGGTTTGTATCCCCAGAGCAAGCCCTTAGCTTGAGCGTTTACTTTTAGGTTGATTTATGGTAGAATCAGTGGTTTAAACGGCTCAAATTGTCGAAAAAATTTGAACCGAGAGAAAAACCTTGGTGCAGACAAAAGCAAATACATTTATAATATGTTTGCGATAGTCGAAGCCAAAGTTTGACAGCGAGGCTGCGTAGCTCAGTCGGTTAGAGCGCGGGACTCATAAGCCCGAGGTCGAAGGTTCGATCCCTTCCGCAGCCACCATGTTGACTATTACTCCTGATAGAGATAAAATATCACATACGTCGCGGGGTGGAGCAGTGGCAGCTCGTCAGGCTCATAACCTGAAGGTCGCGGGTTCGAGTCCCGCCCCCGCTACCAGAATTATTTTGACCCTTAAAAACGGGTCATTTTTTGTGCTATAGTAGCCATAAGCATGAAGGCTATCAAACACAGCCAACAAGGTTTTAGTGTGGTTGAGCTAATAATTATTGTTTTAATCATAATTATATTAGCTGCTATCGGCTATTTTTTGTATCGAAATAATGCCAAAACTACCATGACAAGTACAGAATGCTTCACCGTATCTGTTCCAGCTAAATATACCATTACTAATTCTGGCGGAAATCGTTGTCAGTTTGTTGCCAAGCTTGGCTCGAGCAACATGGTGTTAATTGTGCCCTTTACTGAAAGTGTAAATAGTAAGGAGCAGGCAGACACAATTCTCAAAGAAGGGTCGCCACGCCTGGCTACCAGCGATATATCTGTAGTGGATATAGATGGCCGCCCAGCAGAGATGTTTTCGGGCGTATCCAAGCCTGCCGACCAACCAGAAAAGCTATTGTACTCTTACTTGGCATATGGAACAAATCCATACAGGCCCTCGGGGAGCGGCAAAACAATAAATGCCTTCTCAATTAAGTTTGTATTTGAACCCAATAATACCTCAAAAGCTGAGATCGATAGAATTGTGAAAAGTATTAACTGGCGCTAGATACGGCCTTGGCTATGCATAGCATGACAGCAAATAAATTCGTGGTAGCTATAACTGGTCCAACAGGATCCGGCAAGAGTGCGGTCGCCAAACGGCTGGCCAAACAAATTCCTGATTGTGCCAATATTGAAGTAGATAATATTAAGCACTTCTTGGTGAGCGGTTTTAAGTACGACATCCTACCAGATGGCAAAAAGAAGTGGAGATTCGAACAATAGAGTTTGGTAGGTGAAAGCATAGGCATGATCGCCAAAAACTTCCACAAAAAAGATTTAAATGTAATTATAAATGGCTATCTTGATGAATCCGCATGGGAGGAGTTAGTTAAGCAAGTCGAGCTGACCCATAAGATACTTCTGTTGCCCCGAGCAGATATTGCCAAACTTCGAGACGAGCAAAGACATGAGAACTTTAGGATGGGTAGAGAGGCGGTTGATGAACATTATGAGCATTTTTCCACCGTCCCCTTTTACAAAGACTTCGTTAAGATAGATTCCTCAAACCACAATATCGAGCGAACAGTAAAACAAGTTACTGGTCTTTTGGCTTAACTGCCGAGAAGGAAATCCCACCACTGTTGCGGGTTGGGCTTTTGGGCTTCTAGATCTTGTTTGGTTTGCAGCTGCACCGGCACACTCTCCACGCTAGCCGAATCTGTACTTGGAGCTTGAGATTTGGTAATAACCACCCCCTCGCCTGGCGCTTGCAAGCCCAACTTTTCGCGAGCTATACGCTCTTTATAAGAGTCGGTTTGATAGTAAGTAATTTTGTAGCCTAGCTGTTCAATCTGCACTTGCAGCTGGTCAATCTGGTTCTGCAAGGCATCACTACGCGCCCGCAGGGTATAATTTTTGGACGTTTCGGAGGCTAATACTGCAAACATGTATATAGCTATAAGCAGGCCAAACCAAAAGAGAATCTTCGAATAATTAAAAAGCTTACGCATAAGACTTATTTTATCACAGGTAGGATGATATTAATCTTGGGCCGGCTTAACCTGCAGGTAGCGCTTGGCCAAGCAAATTTGGTAGGCCAGACTACTATAGATAATTAACACGAACAATACGACAGCCGATATGGTTATCCAGATGCTTCCCAGCAAGATTAGTTTATTGGCCAATAGCATAACAGCTGGCAGCACAAAGATAAGCACAAACAACATTATTGCCGCCATTAAAATGACAGTAAAGACCAGTACCATCTTAACAAATACGCTCATATGGCCTTTTGCCCTCACCAGATTGTAGCTGTCTTTCATGGCCTCAATCGGATTTTGGTTTTGGTCAACCAAAATATAGGTTGCCGGCGCCATAAAGGCTGAGATCAAAACGCTCAGCACCAAACTTATAACAGCGCCAATGAGTGGGATTATCTGAACGGCAGTCACCACCTGATTTATTAAACCAACTAAAAAATTAACTATAAATATGTACCACATCTTAGCCCAAGCTACAGTTTTGAGCTGCGCCAGGCTTAAGCTCTGGCGCTTGGCAATACTGAGCGACAAATAAACGTAGGCCGATGCCAGATACACGCTTAGCACAAACAAGCCGGCCACAAAGGCCAGGCCATATATTGCTGCCAAAATCACCAAGGGTAGCCGGCCGCCTGGCAAAAAGATTGCCATTACTATTAACAACACCAAGATAGCAGCTGCTGGCACCATTAGCAAAGTCCAGCTCATAATATGGACTAAACCCCGATTGTTCAGCCCAATATCTGACAGCGATTGAAAGAACAGTCGCCAAGAGCCCTGCTTGGCGTAATCTTTTGGCGCAACAGTTTGCAACAATTAAACCTCCAGGCTTTTTACTAACTTTGCTTCAGTATACACGATTGGCTTTTTGAGGAGTAGCTTTTCGAACCCCTTCAACCCCTCGAGCTTTCGGTTGCCAGCAAATAGCGAAACTTTTACCTTTTGACCCATTTCGAATTCTAGCCATGATAGCTGCAGACTGGGTATATAGATTTTGGGCAAACCTAGTCGGGCTTGGTAAGCTTTGGTAATCTTGGTACCCGAGCCACTGTTGGCATAAAAGCCGTCCTTGATTGGTGTAAGCTCGGCCACATGGGTGTGACCAAATACTCCACCAGTTATTTTCTTGGAACTAATCCTTGTGCTGGTATACTCACGCGGGTCGCGATTGTGATCACTACCGCCACGTTCATCTACCAAGCTAGCACTAAGTTTCCAAAAGTGCCTCAAGATTACATAGCCAATAACTATCAGCAACACTGCGTCTAAAATAATCACTATGTCGGTTAGCACCAAGAAGTCTAGCACCTTTTGCGGTGGCGCTTGTTCTAAGAAGTAAAAACCAACGACGGTTAAAAATCTGTAGAGCAATGCTAGTACAAATGGCAACGCCAGCCAGCCACTATTTCTAACAATTGTCCGGTAAAAAATCCTTGAAAACAAAAAAATCGGAAACCGGCGCGGATCGGCCAAAGTATCAACATCGGCTAGAACCTCAGTTTTGGATTTTTGAGCCATCGGCAGAATCTTTTGAACCACATATTGGCCCATGGGGTGATCGTGTGGATCGCGCTGATCCTCAAACAAGTTGTCGGGATCCAATTGATGACCGTGCTCAAATATTACAACTTTTCCATTCATATTGAGCTCTAGCTGAAAACAAAGCTTTGCACCAAGCTCAGCTTGAATAACTTTCTGATCCTCGCTACTCCACCCCACCTCGCCATCGTGATTACCCACCACAAATACAACCTGGCAGCCAGGTTGTTCGCCGAAATTTTTTATTGCACTTGTTAATCTAGCGTGAGCTTGCAAGGCAGCCTTTAAATCTGGATTTTGGCCAGCCCACAATTCTATAATGTCACCATTTAGCACTACAATCCCAGGGCCTGCATGCGAGCGAATCCGCTGAGCTAATTCTTGCTCAACCCAAGCCGAGGCTTTGGTCTGCTTAGCCTGTAGGTGAATATCGCTCAAACTTATAGCCCAAAAGGGAGCTGGCAATTTTAACTGTAAACAATCGTTTACTGGCACGCTACTAGCCTATTCCCACTTAAATACTTTGATAGCTACAATA
Source organism: Candidatus Saccharibacteria bacterium (assembly GCA_016191105.1). NCBI lineage: Bacteria > Candidatus Saccharimonadota > Candidatus Saccharimonadota bacterium. The sequence continues at coordinate 105,804 of JACPPH010000008.1, read as the reverse complement.
AACATAATCACGCCCCATATAACCAGACCCAATATGTCGCCCCGTACTTGCCACAGGGTGGAGCCCTGAGTTGAGACCGCGCGCATGGCATCGGCCAGATAGGTTAGCGGAAAAAAGCCAGTTATGGTTTGAAGCCAATTCGGCAGAGTATCGCGTGGAATAAATGTGCCGCTCAAAAAGAGCATTGGGAAACTAATAAGGTTGGCAATGGGTGCAGCTTGGTTTTCATCTTTGGCCCAGCCAGCCACCGTAAAGCCAAAGGCCAAGAAAACCAATACACCAAGAAAAGCTAGGACAAATATGTTGAACATGCTGCCTACAATGTGAACCTTAAAAACCAGCACACTAAGCCCTATTAACAAGCTAACCTGCAATACGCCAATCAGTAAGCGAGCAACCGACTGACCAAATATAAATGTTACCGGATGGGTCGGGGTTACAAACAGGCGGCGCAATGCCCCGGAGCTCTTAAAACTCACAAAAGCAAAGGCTATGCTAAATATGCCAAGCTGCATTATAGACAGCGCCACTATGCCGGGCACCAGATAGTCAATGTAGCCTAGATTATAAGTACTAACCCCCTCTGACTGGACACTAAAAACCACTGGCGTTTTGGTAATTTGGCTGTTAAGTCCACCAACAATCTGACCAACCACCAAATTGGCAGCCTGCCCGGTTTGGGGTTGACCCTTGTTGTAGTAGGTTTTAATTTGAGCAGTTTTTGGGCCAAAAGTGCTAGGATCAACCTGGCCAAATTCTGCCGGCACTACGATTACAAGATCGGTCTTACCCTTGTCTAAGCGATCTTTAGCAGAACTTAAATCGTCTTCGGTGGTCTTAAATACGTCTTTGTTACCAGTAAGCGTGTTCACAAAACTTTGCGACAACTGAGTGTTGCTTTGATTAACTATATCGAGCTTAAAGCTACTTTGCTTGGTAGAGTTAAAAGCACCAAATATGAGTATGAACATAACCGGTATAAATAGCGTAAAGAACACTGCCGTACGGTTGCGGAAATACATCTTAACACTGGCAACTGTCAGGGTTTTGTAGGCTAGCCAGGTTTTCTTGTGTTTAACTTGCTTACTCATAGCAAGCTCCTGAGTAGTGTTTGGTATTCGCACGCAAAACACAGCTAGCTTGTGTACAGTTTAAGGCAAGGCCGAAGACCGCAAGCAAGCTGTACGAAGCGTACAGTAAGCGCGGACTGGAGGCTTTAACGCCAAAATGTGCCAAGATACTATGTCGACTCATTCGCGCATATGCTTTCCGGTTAAATCAATAAACACATCCTCTAAGTTGGCTTTTTGCACCGGCTGCTGCTTTTTAAATCCGCGTTTTAACAGCTGGTTTATCAAATTCGCAGGCGTATCTAGGGCAATAATTTTACCAGCATCCATGATTGCTATGCGGTTGCACAACAACTCGGCCTCATCCATGTAGTGAGTGGTTAAGATTATTGTCTTGTCTTTGCTTTGTATGTCTTGCACCAACTCCCACACATTTCGCCTAGCTTGAGGGTCGAGGCCAGTCGTAGGCTCATCCAAAAACAGCACCGTGGGATCGTTTACCAAAGCCGCCGCTATGCTAAAGCGTTGCTTTTGACCGCCAGAGAGTGCCTTAACTTGAGTCTTGGCCTTGGCGGTTAAGCCAACCTCCTTTAAAAGCTCGTGAGGATCACGGCGGGTAGCATATAGATCGCGGAATACCTGCAGCAGTTCGGTAAGGTTTAAGTTATCAAAAAAGGCCGAGGCTTGCAGTTGCACGCCAATTATTTCTTTAACCGAATCTGGATCGGCATTTACGTCTATACCATCGATTATAATTGAGCCTGCGGTTATGGGTCTGAGACCCTCCATCATTTCGAGAGTGGTGGTTTTGCCCGCACCGTTGGGGCCCAAAATTCCAAATACCTCGCCCTCTTGAACTTCAAAATCAATGCCTTTTACAGCCAAGAGTTTGTCGTATTTTTTTTTGAGTTTTTTGACTTCAATTAGAGCCATGAGCCTTATTGTATCACAAGTCTTATCTAGTACAATCTGGAAAATTACTTTATTCCAGGTATAATAAGGCTAACTATGAGCTTCAATGATCAACCTACTAGTTCTAAAATAAGAAAATTCATCGATCACTACGGCAATGTGCCAGCTCAGCCGCCCGTAATCGATGAGGTTGTGGTTGAACCCTTGCCGCCCCGAAAACTCGACCCTCTAAGTCCCCCGCCAGCCGAGCCACAAGTTATTAGCAACCAGTCTTCACGCTCTAACCCCAGCCCGGCCATGCAGCGCACGTTTGAGCTGCAAGAAGAGATCAACAAGCGGCGCCATTTTGAAGGCAAATAGCTAAGCTACCTTGAATTTGTGCTCAACCGCCTTTATAAATTCTGCTTGGCTGGCTATGCCATCGAATCGGGCCGACCAGGATCGCTCAACATTCAACACGATCGCATATGGTAAATACGAATAATAAAGTTTTTGGTCGTTTAGCTTAGACTTTTCGGTTAAATAGCGCTTAAATGCCTGTATTAGAGCGAGTTCATGCAGACCCTCTTGGCTCAACTGCCCATGCCGGCTTAATAGCCAGCCGCCCACTATGCCGCCGAGGGCAAAGACAGCCGGAAAGCTTCCTGGGAAAATTTTGTTTATACCAGCAATGATTAACACTCCAGCAAAGATCGCCAAGAAACCAAGCAACATTGAGCCGCGCTTGCGCAGCGGCGGGATCTGTTTGTACATGTGTTCCTTATTTAGCTGGCCTCGCAATATTTCAATCAGCTTAGCCATAAATGCTGGGGTAGTTTCGGAGTGAATGCTGGCCAATGCCCGTTGGTGCAGTTTGCCAGTAAATATAAACATTAGTAGCTTTTTTTCGAGCGTGTTGGTTGGCTTGTGCAGATTCTGCAAGCAAAGCACATAGTCATTATTATTCCTCATAACCCTTAAAATGCCTCGGTTGTGCAGGCTCAATAGGGTGGCCGCCAACCCCTTACCGCTTAGCCCATTTTGCAGCAAGTACTCAATCTCAGCCGGGGTTAGGTCTTTGGGCGGTTGAGTCTGAGTCGATAACTTAACTCGAGCCAGCTTAGCCTTTTGCAGCCAAGGTGCAAGCCACTTCCAGCCAGCACCAACAATCAGTCCCGCCGCCCCAATCAATATACAAATCTGCTGCCAATTCATTACTTAATCATAACAGTTATTCGCCAACTGGGAACAATGCGTTCTTGGTCTCAACAAGCTCCTTGTATAGTTTGGGAGATGCTGCAATTAGGTCACGATTGCTGAAGTCGTATTTAGTGCTGCCTATATTGGTCACTACCCCACCGGCCTCTTTCACAAGCAAACACCCTGGAGCAAAGTCATAGTCATAGCCAAGTGGATCTTTGCAAACTCTGCCCTCAATCTTGCCCTGCGCAACAAGGCAAAACTCATACCCCGAACAAATAACCTGGATTAAGTAGGCCCGTTTGCGTAGCTCATCACGCAGTTTAGTATTGGCGGGTTTTTTTAGTTTGGTTTCTAGACTTAGAATGAACTGACCGTTAGGACGATCACTTACATTTACCCTTTTACCGTTACAAAAAGTCCCACCTCCTTCAACAGCAGTTAATAGCTCATTGGTAACAAAATTATTTATGATAGCCAACACCGGTCTATTCTCGTGGATTAAGGCTAGCATTGTGGTGCAAAATGGCATACCACGCACAAAATGCATGGTTCCATCGATTGGATCGAGCAGCCAGTAAGTGTCGGCTTTTTTACTAAAGCCAAACTCTTCACCACGAAAGCCAATTGTTGGGTCTAACTTTTCTAGTCGGCTCGCAATTTCTTTTTCAGTGGATTTATCAAGTTCGGTTACCACGTCGTGTGGATGAGTTTTAGCTTGATGCTCGATGTTCCCAAAATAGGGCATCAGCTTTTTACCAGCCTCAACCACTATTTCTGAGGCATCTTGCAATAACTTGTCTAAATTCAAATTCATAAATGGTGGGCCCGGCAGGATTCGAACCTGCGACCAAGCGGTTATGAGCCGCCTGCTCTGACCGCTGAGCTACGGGCCCGCGTCCAAAGCTGTGCTTTGATTGATATAGCACTTTATAAAAGTGCTATTGTAATTCTCGCACAGTTTCTCCTCTCGATTCAAATTTCTTCGACAATTTGAATCGTTTAGCTACACTAGCACGTTTTCAAGTCTAGTTATTCTATTATAAGCCCCCTACTATAAAAGCCCTATCACAAAGGGCTTTTATAGAGAAAACTAGCTTTAAGCAGCTGGAGCTGCAGGATCTGCAGGCGCAGCTGGGTCGGCTGGTTTTACATCCCCCATATTATCATCACCGGCTGGTGCAGCTGGCGGGGTAGCGGGGGCTGGTGCTGCTGCTGGAGCAGTTTGGTCTCCGCTGCCTGGCTGTGCACCGTCTTGTTGTGGCATTGTGCTTTCATCTGGTTGCATGAAACACTCCTCCTTTTTGTGTTTAATAATATGGTAACTATATTATATACCACACATATAAGAGTAAACAAAAACACCCGTCGGCGTTCCCCGGGCGGGTGTTTATGATTATTGGATTTTTATTTGTCTGCTTTTTTGAGAATTGGTAGACCGGTGCGAGTATTCTCTACCACTTGGTAACCAGCTGGCAACTCATCGATCACACCATCCTTTTCTTCGCGAGCGAAGAAATAAATGCGTTGCTGACGACCACCCTTCAAGGTCACATCCCGCTGGTGTAGATAATATGTTTGACCCTTTGAATTCACATGTGAAAAAGCCATAAAACTTTTCCTCCTCACTTAATTTATTCTTATGTTCCTAGATTACGCAACCTGTAAGGTGATGTCAATAGATGGGGCTTACTTTTTATAGAGGGGCGGATTGCGCAAAAGTGCATAAGCAGTTTACAATAATTAGGTTAGTAAAAGGATTTACAGGTATGGATCATAACAATCAGACACCCCAGAGACCCTCTGGCTTACCCTCTTCTATGCAGCCAAACCGGGCTCGACCTGCTACCCACTCACAGCCCCAAACTCACCAGGTGCACAACCCAAGGCCACCTGTTAACAGAAATAGGCGCTTTGGCTTTTGGATACTAATTACGGTACTTTTAGTGCTGGTGGTCGGCATTGGTTTGCTAATATTTCGAATTGCTACTGGCAACTATAATGAGCTGGCCGTAAAGAAAGATAAATACCAGGCCGTGTTTTTGAACAACAGCATGGTCTACTTTGGCAAAATGAGCAATGTTGATGGCAGCTATGTAAAGCTCACCAACGTCTATTATTTACAGTTTCAAAACCAAAACCAGCCTAGCAATCAAAGCAACAACCAATCCCAACAAATTAGCCTGGCTAAGCTCGGTGGTGAGCTGCATGGGCCAGAAGACGTTATGTATATAGATCGCCGCAGCATTATGTTTTGGGAAAACCTACAAGATAGTGGCCGTGTAGTTCAGACCATAAAAGAAATCCAGAGCAAAAGCGGCTCCAAATAGCTTTCTCCGGCATTAAAACAGCGCTATTATTCCCGGCCGTTGCTGCGATCAGCAAGCTAAGCCACTAAGCAACACTCCTGTTTGCGAGAATTCGCTGGCTAGCGAACCGCACAGCGACAGGAAATTACGACTGGCTAAGCGCTGCTTGATCATAAGCACAGGCCAAACGGTTTTGCTATCTTTTTGCCAAGACAAAAGATAGTTGCCCGAAGGTTAAGGCCCTTCAAACCTTGCGCTGTCCGCGCGGGACTTCTTTGGTTGAGCAAAGAAGCAAACTCACCGACATGGACACAAAACATGAATACCATCTATTCTCTCGCTTCCAGTTCTGCGGAACTCATCCCGACGGTACCGTCGGGACTCAAACAGTCCTCGAACATGGAACACTCGAGCCTAGCTGGCTTCCTGTTTGCTTTAATGTCGGTAGAACTACGACTACTTGAGTTGCTTGGCTCTGGTAGCCAGCACGCGCTCGTAGGCTCGTAGGGTGAGTGCGCCGCTACCAAAACAGACCACTATAAACCCGACTATGGCGCCAAGCACTGGAATTAAACTAATTATGCTCAATATGCCAAGTCCTATTAGCAAAGTGTTAATATTCTGGCCAAAGTTAAATTGTGGATTTTTTAGAACTTTGCGCCCAATCGCCACAGCCACAAACACCTGGCTTACAATTAAAACTGCTACATAGCCCATGGCCAGCACGACCGCAAGCGGTAAGCCAATAGCTATAACCAACAGTAACACAAACATAATTGGCACAAAGATTATAAAGCCCAGACCTGCCAGAAAACTCGGAGCCGGCCGATCCCATATAACGTTGGCCACAGCTACAGTACTACCGGGTAATATGCTAATAATAGCCAGGCCGAGCAGCAGACTCGCTAATAAGCCAAATATTAGACCTTGTAGTCGATCTAGCAACGGATTGGTTTTAGAGGCTGCTGGCGCCAGTTTGGTAACCGAGCCTGTAATACGCTTATCGTTAGCAATGCTGATTTTGGCATTTTGATCGTAGCGCAGGCCGCCATTAATAGCCGCTTGATCGCCCAATGTAATCTGGCCACTGCGAATCGTGGTATTACCACCGATTGGTCCATTTATGTTAACTTCGGCACCATAAACGTAAGCTTGGCCGCCCACGCTACCACTATCCTCAACCAATGAACCGGCCAACACCACACCGCCATTTACTTTGGCCAGTCGGTCAATTGTTACTTGGCTACCAACTGCATACAGACTACCGTTAATAGTGCCTTTGACCGTAACTTTTGAGCCAGCCAAGTGAGCATTGCCAGTAATATTGCCTTCTACTACAACTTCGCTACCTACTGCATATAAATTGCCATTAACCGTACCCTTCACACGTACGATATTGCCGGCCAGCCAAGTGTCGCCATTAACGGTGCCGTTTACATTGAGCTCCTGGCCACTGTTTGCATAGAAGCCGTTGTGCACGGAGTCAACTGCCAAGTTTGGACTGTTACTAGCTGCCGCAAAACCAGTGCTCATTGCCAATCCGCTTAAGAGAATGACAAACCCTACTATATATCGTGACAATCTTTTGAACATACAACCTCAATAATTATTACTTTATATTTAAGACCGTTTTGTAATCTAAGGCAAGCTAATCAAGATCCTTCTTATAGAATATGCCCCCAGTGGGGCTCCTTCGGTTAGTCGTTTAAATTCCGTATAGCCAGATTTCGCGTAAAGTTTTTGAGCTGCAATTTGATTTACTGTGGTGTCTAGCTGAACTTGTTTGTAGCCTCTGAGTCATATATCGCTTCAAGCCCTTTGGTAGTCTCATACCAATGCCCACACCTTGTAATGAAGCCTCGACCCGCATACGCTTTAGTTCCGCTGTTGCATTAGATATACTGCTGTAAGCTGCCGTAGCAACTAGCTTGTTGCCCACAAAGCCGGCTATAAATATCCTCCATTCTGAATATATTCTTTTTCTATATTGTTAAGATCTTCGTCCCAGTGACCGCCTTCGGCATAAGCCTACGTTACTCTTAAAGGCTTTTTGTGAAGTGCTTTTACCTTACCTAGATCTCGAGGACTGAAATTGTCTAAACCACTATATTGTCAAAAGCGTTGTTTTTATTAGAACCCATAATGACAATTATACATAAACCAAAAACACCCGCCAGTATAACGGGTGTTTTGAAAGTCTATTTTTAGTCTTTATTCTTTAGAACGGGCTTCTGAAACGTTGATCTCGCGACCATCAAGTTCTTTGCCATTAAGCTCATCGACGGCTTTCTTGGCTTCTTCTTCGCTGCTCATTTCGACAAAACCGAAACCGCGACTGCGACCGGTCATCTTGTCGGTCACCACGTTGGCCGATTCAACAGTACCAACGCTAGAGAAGAACTCTTTTAATGATTCGTCTGTGGTTGCCCACGCTAAACTGCCTACAAACAGTTTTTTCATGTTTTATAAAACTCCTTATTCTACCTCGGACTGCTTTTTCTTGAACCTGCACGAGGATAGAATAAGCTTTGCGAACCGTAGATCTTATTAATAGTAACTCGAACAGTCTAACACAATAGTGGTAAAAATGCAATACCAACCGAAAATGCTATGCTTAAAAGCTTGTCAAAAAATCAGATTGGCTCTACTATGTAACTTAAGCATAACTAAAAAGGACTTAATTAAATGGACAATAAAAAGGCCTCGGCCAACAACTCAGTAAAAGAACCAACTCAAGCTTCGGCTCCACCGCCAGCTCAACCTGCTGCACCAGCCACTCCTGCGGCCGCATCAGCACGTAAGACCAATGGTGTAGCCATTGCGGCAATTATTCTGGCAATTCTATTCCCGCTAGTTGGCCTTATACTTGGTATTGTAGCTCTCTCGCAGATCAAGAAGAGTGGAGAGGGCGGCAAAGGTCTGGCCGTAGCCTCGATTGTAATTTCAATTGTGATTATGATTGGCGGCTTGCTGATAGTATGGGGCGCATTCTTTGCCATTCAAAATGCCGCCAAGAAAGCCGGGGTCGATGTTGGCAACGGCTCGGTCTCGGTTAAAGGTAATAACGGCGAATCGCTGAGTGTTGGCGGCAATGTTAAAATTCCCGATGATTTCCCTAGCAACGTGCCAATCTATAAGCCAAGCGACGCGGTTGCCGCCCTTAAAACCAATAATGGCTACAATGTAACCCTGGCAACCAATGACAGTGCTCAAAAAGTGTCTGACTTTTACAAAAGCCAATTGCCAGCCAATGGTTGGACTAGCGAGAATACCGACATTAGCGTAAGTGGCGGCACTATCACCTCTTACACCCAGGGCGATAAGCAACTAGTACTTACCATTACGACCGACCAAAATGGCAGCTCAGGCAAAAAAACAGGCATTAACCTTACTGTCACCAACAACACGAATGCCCAGTAACGCCTAGGCGTACTTGAGTAAATGCAGCTGTCCAAAGAAAACCTACGCAAGATCTTTGGCCTCACCCATGGCCAGATATGGCTGATTGTGCTGCTCGATGCGGGCATATTCCTACTCATCAACTTCAACCTCATTTTGCTTAAGGCCACGCAGGGCACGGTATTGGCCGATACGGCCGTTCAAGACAGTTTTGCCGAGCAAATATCTAAGTTTACCAATAGCGCCTACATAAATCTTGGCACCTTGATAGTGTTTTGGGCTGGTGTGGGTCTGATAGCCTACAGTGTAATTTACTCGCTATATTCGGTTTACAACGAAGCCCGCAACGAGGTGGTAGTAGAAAAGGAGTACGTGAACCGTGGCGAAGCCAAAAAACGCCTTAAGGCACCGATGGTTCAGGCCGGGCTGCTAGCAGCCATTGTGGTACTAGGCATGCTAACATTAAAGTTCTTCTACCCCATTTGGCTTAGCCTGTTTGCCACCTTCGTACTCACCATTACCAGTAATCCATTCATGGGGATGCTATCGTTAGTGGGTGCAGTATTCGGCTCAATAATAAATATCTACTTATTCAAAATTCTAATTAGCTGGATTGTGGTTTTAGAGTAGCAATGAGTGAGCAGCTCCGTTCATCCGTACCAAAGGAGCCAACTGGCAGGGAAAGGCTAAATAAAGCCACAAAACTCAACAACTCCAATATGGGCCTTGAAGAATATATGTATTACGGAGACATAAAGATTGATGATCTCAAGGGCGATGTTTTAGATCTTGGCTCAGGAGATTTAGATAGATTTTCTAGAGAGGCTACACGACACGGCATAAAAGTTACTTCTCTTGACCCCCACCTGGTTAAACAATCCCAACGTAATCAAGTTAAAACAGGCTCACATTACGAATTTCCATGGCACAGTGATTTGCCCTGGACAAAAAACTCAGTAGCTGGATTAGCACAAGAACTACCATTTAAAGCAGAGAGTTTTGACACAATAGTGGCAAGTGCGTCGGCCCCTGGCTACTTAGATCCTCGTGATTATGATATTTTCCTTAAAGAAACCAATCGGGTTCTGCGGCCTGGCGGTAAGGCTTATCTCTTCCCGCTGTTTGAGGTCCCCAATGAACCAGAAGCTCCCTACAACGAACAAAAGTTTCTATCGTCTCTTAAGCAGAGCGGCCTTAAGTACGCGCTTAAAGATTATCAGCCAGAGGGCAGCCCAATAACATATAGGGTTGCTATTTTGAGTAAACCAGAATCACCAGGGCAAAGTAATTAGTTTAGGCCAAGTCTCGACCCATCGTTCGGCTTTATTATAATACATATCCTTTGTCATAACACTTTTATTGGGTCTGATGGTTAAACTAAATAAATCCTCTAATCCATATGCAGCAAACACTTTGTAATTATTGCCTTCCTTGCGAACTCCAATACAAGTTAAAGTTGTTCCCCAGCTCGAAATACCATCTTCGACCGAGCTATATGGGTTGATGCTTTTGCCAAAGTGATCAGGATACCAAATGTGAACTCGAGCTTGATTTCGGATCTCGACTTCGATTGGGAGGGAGTAAAAAAGCTGGTCTCCGTGCTTAATAAACTTATCCTCGGCTTGGTATGAGATGTCAGGGTCAAAATAAACCAAATCAAAATCTTTAATCCCATACATAGGTTCGAAACCATGCACATGGTTCCAATAGGTTTGTGATACTGACCCTGCAGCAAGATACCAATTGGGCAAGTTAAGTTCGGCGGTTTTATCTAACACATATTTCAGAGTAGAGTTGTCTAAAAGAATGTTTAATAAGCTATTTTCTCGAGGATCTGCCATAGTTTTTAGAACTTAGTACTTACGAATCAAGCCGATAACTACGCCCTGGATTTTGAGCTGAGTGCCGGGTTCTATATAGATTGGCTCCATGCTGGAGTTGGCGGGTTGCAAGCGAATACGGCGAGCCTCTTTGTAGTAGCGCTTGAGCGTAGCCTCTGAGCCGTTTACCAAAGCCACCACCACATCGCCATTGCTGGGCACTTCTTTCTCCTGCACAACCACAAAGTCGCCTTCGTGAATGCCATCCTCGATCATACTTTGGCCCTTTACCTGTAGCACATAGGAGTCTTTGTTGCCGACCATGAATGGTGGCACCTCCAATGTTTCTTTGTGGCCCTCGAGCGTTTCGATGGGGCTTCCGGCCGCAATCAAGCCCAAGATGGGCAGCTGAATGCCTTTTTCGTTTATCTGAGTCTCCACCTCGTCGGTCGGCATAAGCGAGCGAGCCGAATTATTGCCTTTTACCAATAGGCCTTTGGCCACCAAGGTGTCGACATGTTGAGCAACTGTAGCCACAGAGTTTAGCTTAAGACCCTCGGCGATCTCACGATAGCTGGGCGAATAGCCCTTTTGCTCTATAAATGTAGATATAAAATCGAGTGTTTTCTTTTGTTTTTTAGTAAGCGCCTGGCGAACCTTACCCATGAAACGTCCCTCCATTAATACGATAATTTCACTTAACAGTATATCGAACACAGAACGAACATGTCAAGTTTTAAACTGGGGTTTTTTAAAGTTTTTGCTCTAAACTGGCTACAATGGCTGGCACCACTAACTTATCAAACACGCTTGGAACAATCATATTTGGAGTTGGAGCCTGCACCACACCTGCCAAGGCTTGAGCCGCCAAAAGCTTATGCCCGTCATCGATTCTCTTGAGTCTAGCCTTAATTACACCTTTGAACATGCCTGGAAACACTAAAGCATTGTTGATCTGATTGGGAAAGTCTGATCTACCCGTAGCAACCACCGCAGCCCCTGCGCCCGTAGCAACATCTGGCAATATCTCAGGATTGGGGTTGCCCAGAGCAAATACGATTGGGTTGGGCTTCATGCTACGCACCAATTCTGCACTCACCAGGTCTGGCCGGCCAGACAATCCTATCAAAACATCTCTCCCTTCAACGGCTCTGCTTAAATCTCCGTCTATGTTCTGGGGGTTGGTTATCAAAGCTAAGTTCTTCTTCTCAGGGTCCAGGTCTTGGCGATTGCTTGAGACAATACCCTTGCTGTCTACTGCAACTATGTCTTTAAAGCCATGGGCTAGCAAAAGCTTAGCCACGCCGTTACCAGCCGCCCCCGCACCAATCAAAACTACCGAGGAGCTTTTGGTATCACGACTAGTAACTTTTAGTGCATTTATGAGCCCAGCCAGCACTACAATCGCAGTGGCGTGCTGGTCGTCGTGAATAACAGGAATGTCCAGCTCCTGTTGCAAACGCTTTTCTATTTCAAAGCAGTTAGGCGCGGCAATGTCTTCTAAGTTAATGCCGGCAAAAACTGGGGCAATGTGCTTTACGGCCGCCACTATTTCATCGACATCTTGAGTGTCCAAACAGATTGGAAAAGCGTCGAGGTCGCCAAGCTCTTTGAACAAAGCCGATTTGCCCTCCATAACCGGCAATGCCCCAAACGGGCCAATATTGCCAAGCCCCAATACCGCCGAACCATCAGAGACCACTGCCACGGTGTTGTTTTTAATGGTGTATTCACTGGCTTGGTCGGGGTGCTTGGCTAGAAACGAAGAGACCGCCCCAATCCCGGGCGTATAAAACACGCTTAAGTCATGCTCATTCTTAATAGGCGTCTTGGTATTCAGCTCAATATTGCCATGAAGCTTTTTGCTTTGAGCTAGTGATTCGGCTTTAAAGTCGTGTTGGGTCATGCACTCTATTGTACGCCAAAGCAGCTGACTTTGAGTAGAAGAATTTTTACACCTAACAATTATGGAGTTGGGTTGGGTGTTTGATTTGAGCTGCTATTGAGTTTTTGCTCGAGAATCTGCACTCTGGCTTTGAGATCGTTAATTTCGTTGTCCTGCTCACCTACTTTTGTGCTCACAGCCTTCAGCTCTTCTGTAAGGTTGGCTAACTGCAATCCCTGATCGGCCAGCTGTTGATTGGCTTTGTCGATGTTGCCAGATTGTTGTTTAACAGCCTCAACTATAAAGGGCATAATGCCGTCTTTGTTGAGAGACAGTTTGCCATCTGAGTCGGTGGTGACTAGCTCAGGCAGCACTTTTTGAATGTCTTGGGCAATAAAGCCATCTTGTTGAGTGCCATTCGGGTCAGCCTTCCAGTTGTAGGTAACGCCCTGTAGTTTGTTGATAATGTCTAGCCCGTTGGTAATGTTTAGAATATTGGTTTTGAGTGACTCATCGGAGCTACAGCTCCAACCAGTACCAGTTACGACCGTACACTGGGTGCCACCAGAACCATTGAATTTAGCCACGTTGGTGGTGGTGTCGGTAACAGTTAGTTTGTTAGTGGGCGAGGTACTAGAACCAATTGCCATGGCGCCGCTTTGTGTCACCCTGCCTAAAACCGTGCCAGCAAAGTTTTGCCATTGCTGAAGATCGCCGGTTGAGAATGCCGAACCCTGAAGCACAAGAGCCGTATTGGCACCTGTTACATTAATTTGGGCAATTGCTGCGTTGTCGGTCGTCTGCCAGCCAAAAGACGTGTTGTGATTAACCATCAGTCTAGAGTTAGTTCCAAACACAGTTGGGTCATTGCCAACCGAAAGCGCGCCGTCAAGCACATTTTTGCTAGCTTGGCCGCGTGAATAGATATTATAACTTTCACTGGTAGTCGCCACTCCACTCTGATCGGCAACATACAGACCGTGAACGGCTGCGATAGAGCCACTACCAGTGTTGGTGACGCGCTGAATATCCACTACCGAAACATTACTAATATTACCACTGCCTTTGTTAAATACTCCCGCCGTAACCCCATTAGCATTGCCCATATTGCCGGTGCCGCTGCCAAGCAATCCGCCATTATAGATTACGCCAGATAGTCCGTTTGCAACATCAATAGTGCCACCACCATTGTTTTCAACTAACCCAGCCGCACCATTGCCGGTACTAATAGTGCCGTTATCGTTGTTCTTGAGATATCCAAAAGTACCGGCCGCAGCGTTGATCGTTCCACTCGAGTTGTTATAAGCATAGCCCATAACACCGCCCATGAGCCCAATATTGCCAGTGCCCTCATGTACGGCCAGGCCGGCATTACCTGCCAGCGCTAGGTAATTTTGAGGGTTGCCACTCACGATCTCGCCCGCTTGGTAGCCACCAGTAAAATATTGAGACGTGGCAGACTGGCCTAAGTCTACGAAGTATTCCGACGAGGCGCCGGTATAAAAGTTATAACCAGGTGTTAGACTACTTACCCTCTCCTGAACGCCCTGTACACGAATTACTGGTGTACCGGTAAGCGGTGTTAGAATACTTGGGTTGTCGATGGCCGAGGCATTGCCAGTAGCCGTGTGGCCTACGAATTGAGCAGTGCCATTTACCGCCAAAGTTGTTTGTGGCAGAGGGTAGTTTATACCCACCTGACCATTGGCATTAACATTCACCAGGGGATATCCGCTGGAGTTTTGAACCTGTAATATGTCATTAACTTGGCCTTTGGCGCCTCGGATTTGGGCACCCACAAAGTATGGATTAACCGATTGAATGGCCATATTGGCCTGCTCAACTATCGGCGTGTTGCAAACCACGAAGTAGGTACAGGCGCCCACTATATTTGTTGCTGAACCACCAGGGTTTTGCAAAGCATTTTGCAGAAAGCTGGCAATATCGGGCGAAAGCTGATCCAGGCCAACCGAGCCGGCTGCGAGTTTTGCACTGGTGATTGAACCGTTGGCTACAGGTGTCGTGGTAGATACATTACTGGTTTGGCTTGGCAGGTTGTTGATTCGCCAAAGCATTAAAATAATGGCAATTACGCCCAAAAGCGTAGTTATAATCAAAAGATCGGCCAGCACCCTCAACCAGTTGATGCGCCTACCCAGTGATGTATCTAATGTTTGTGTTTGATCTTCCACCACGTTTCATTACGCTTAAGCCAAAGTATAGCTTTTTTTACTACAATTAACAACGCCTAAGAAGACCCTTTTACGGGTCTTCTTATTAGCAGGCTTTGACCGGCTATTTTTTGGAACCAACTGCCTTGTACTTGGCATCGCCAAAGGCCAGCATGTACATGCCAATAATGTGGAATATAACCAATCCCACCACGGCAAATACCGTACTCTTGTTGAACCGTTTGGCCAGATCGAGCATAACTATGATCCAGACGATCAAGAAAGCCAATGGACCCACAAATGGCACTACTGGCAGTAGTAAGAACACTAACCACCATACTGGTCGACCAACGATGTCTAGCAATATATAGAAGTTATAGATTGGAATAATCGCCGCCCAACCTGGTTTGCCAGCTTTTTTGTAAACCATCCAAACTGGGATAATCCCTACCACCAGTAGGATCAATATGAATACCAGGTAGGCACTCAAAAACGCCCCGACGGCAGCTGGATTGCCAGTCGTGGAGTAAGTCGTTGTTCCGTAATCAGTCATTTTTGCTATGACTCCTTATGATTTTAATTTAATGCTTATGTTTATAAATATAATTGGTTAGGAGCCAAAACACAACTTATTACCCTATTTATTACGCGTAAGCCACGCCTGATACTGCTCGAGTTGATAACGTGTCATGGGTGTAAGGTCTTCATTGAGCGCCTCATCTAGCGCTAGCCATTTATGATCGATTACTCTGTCAAGCTCGGTTCGCTTGGGCTCGCCCGAAACGTGCTTGGCCCAAAAAGTTAGGCCCACCCATTGCTCTTTGCCATCGGCACTATCACGCACATTGGTGCCAATAACGTCGATTGGCTCAATCTTAATCCCAGCTTCTTCCTTAACCTCACGTTTTATGGCTTCTTGTGGAGTTTCGCCAGATTTGAGCAAACCGCCCAACAGCTCCCACTTGTAATGCTGATCACGAGCTTTTGGTCCGCGTAGCCCGAGCAAGATCTCGCCGTTTTTAAAAATAATTGCGCCAGTACCAATTCGAAATGCTTTTTCTTTGCTCATACCGCTGATTATAACACCAAACCCCGGCGTTTAAGGTCGCAAGCGAGGGCGACCAACTGCCGGGGATCGGTGGAAGTGAAGTGTTTTGTTGTAAGGAGTTGTTTACTAGTTCCGGACTAGGGTGTGCTAGTGGGTTGTGGCAGCCGTAAACTTGCTGCTGTGTCTATAATATGGTTTCATGCGGCGTTCAGCTCGCATTGCCCATTTACTGGCCATTTTATCAAAAAGGTCGTCAATTTTACCTGGATCATAGGTTAGGGCTTTTGGTATTTTTTTTAGATATCGGTCTCTTTTTTTCATACTTGCCTCCTTTTATTTAGGTTGCTTTCGTAGTGTAATTCTAGAGATTTTCTGCAGCTGCGAAATTTCTCACAAATGAGCCCTTTATTTTAAACAACGGGGGTGTATAGTGCTTATATGAGGCTAGACTTTGCCACATAGAAAACTAGATAAGTTCGTTGCCAGTTTTCCAACCAAAGACTTCACTGCTGGCGAGGTGATCTTGCACCAGGGCGATGATGTTGTTAATGTCTACATAATTCAAACCGGCATTGTCAAAGCCTATGACATTAATAAAGAGGGCGAGCAAAAAACTGTAATCTACGACACCCCTGGCGAAGCCATTCCGGTTAGTTACATCTATACTAAGGCCGATCATGCGCTCTACTACTACGAGGCCTATACCGATTGCAAGCTGGCGCTGGTGCCACTGGTGGATTTTCAAAAGTTTATGCTTTCAGAACCCAAAGTTGCTTTTCACTTCCTAACCATAATGGCCGAACGTTACTTAGATTTTGCCAGGCGGGTCAATGGCCTGGAACAACTTAAGGCCGAAGACAAAATAATCTATTCACTCGACTTTCTTTCGCGTCGCTTTGGCGACCGGCGCAACCCGGAGCGAGTAACGGTTGACATACCACTGAGTCAGCAAGAGTTTGCCGATTTTGTAGGGCTAACTCGCGAAACGGTAAGTGGCACAATGGGCAAACTGCGTCGCAAGGGTGTGATTCAATACGGTAACGGTAAAGGTCTGATGCTTAACATTAAAAAGATTTCTGACCTTATTGAGCCCTAGATGTACAACCTGAGATTAGGATAGATTATTTCTCTTGCCCGCTCCAAATCCACCCACGAAGATTTTTCTTCGGCGTCTAGGCCGGAGGTAAGCAAACCAGCTAAAAACAAGGTTAGTCTTACCGGCTTTTGTAGCTCCTTGCTTGTATATGTAACGTCTGGGATTAGACGTTTTTTAATTTCTACTTTGCAGCCCGTCTCTTCTAAGGTTTCTCTTGTGGCTGCTTGTTCAAGCGACTCACCTGCCTCTACATGTCCTTTGGGAAATGACCATATTTTTTGATCTTTATCGGTCACTAATAGAACTTTTTTGTCGTGGACTACGACACAGCCTGCCTTTATAATTTCACCATCCCGGTTTTCAATACCCCTCATATATATCTAGAACCGGAGTTGGTTATAAACAGATCGTGCGGGTGGGATTCTTTGAGTGAAGATTGTGATATTTGCATAAACTGTGCGACCTTGTGTAGCTCGGCAACCGACTTAGCGCCGACATAGTACATGCCCGAGGTCAGGCCGCCCACTAGTTCGCCAGCACTGGCAGCCACAGAGCCATCCATGGGCACCATACCCTCTACGCCCTCGGCTATCAACTGCTCGTCTTTGTAGCTTTTGCCATGAAACTCGTCTTCGGAGCTTATCGATAACCCCTTCTTCATTGCCCCTACCGAGCCCATACCGCGATACTTTTTAAACTTATAGGTTTTGGCACCATTGATAATGCTTTGGAATCGACTCGGCACTTGGTTGCGAGTGAGTGTTACCGTCTCACTAGCTGATTCTTGGCAGGCCGCAAACAGCCGGCCCAGCATAACGGTGCTAGCCCCGGCCGCTAATGACTTGGTAACATCGCCGCTGTAGTTAATGCCGCCGTCGGCAATCACTGGTATGTTGCGGCGCTTGGCAGCTCGGGTGGTCTCGGTAATAGCTGTAATTTGCGGCACACCCATGCCCGACACAATTCTAGTTGAACAAATCGCACCAGGCCCCATGCCGACCCGCAGCCCATCCACGCCAGCGTCTATTAGTGCTTTGGCACCGTCGTAGCTGGCAACGTTGCCGCCAATCAAATCTACCCTTGGGTACTTTTTGCGAATCGCTTTAATGGTATTAATAACTTGTTTGGCGTAGCCGTGGGCTGAGTCTACCAAAACCACATCCACACCAGCCCTTGCCAAGGCCTCCACCCGTTTTTCGTAGCCAGGGCTCGAGCCAACTGCCGCACCCACCAACAAGTCTTGCTTCTTAACTTGTGTAACTTGCTTGGCCTGATCTTCAATAGTTAGGTTTCTATGGATAAAGCCAATGCCGCCAACTTTGGCTAGGGCTATGGCCAACTTGGCTTCGGTAACAGTATCCATAGGCGCCGACACCAGTGGGATTTTGAGCGTAATGTTTTTGGTTAGCCTGGTGCGTGTCGAGATACTAGAACGCAAAAACCCGGCGTAACCGGGCTTCAAAAGCACATCGTCGAACGTCAGAGCTTGCTGCAATTGCTTTTCCATACACCATTATGGACGCAAGCTTTGGCATTTGTCAAAGGCCTAGTTTTACGAGCTATGTTATAGTTAAATTTATAAAGAGGAGGTGTTTGTGGCAAGCACAATAACTTTACCAGGCCTAATTGATCCGCATGTGCATTTGCGCGATCCTGGCCAAACCTACAAAGAAGATTTTTATACAGGCACTACGGCAGCCCTGGCTGGTGGTTTTACTACGATTATGGACATGCCCAACAACGCCGAACCAATTACTACACTGGAGCGGCTAGAGCGCAAGATTGCCAGTGCTAAGGGCAAAATTGTGTGCGATCTTGGCATTCATTTTGGTACTTTGGGCGATAATTTCGACGAGTTCAGTAAAGTTATCGACAAAGTTGCCGGCCTTAAAGTTTATATGAACGTAACTACCGGCAACTTCATTGTCGACAAAGAAAAGTTAATCGACATTTACGAGGCTTGGCCAAGTGATAAGCCAATTTTGCTGCATGCCGAAGACGACGTGATCCATTTGGTAGACGATGCCGTGCGTAAAACCCGCAAAACCACCTACGTGGCCCACGCCAGTAGCGAGGAGGAGTTGGGTTTTGTGGTTAAGGCCAAAGACGACGGCCTGCCGGTATTTTGCGGCGTTACGCCCCATCACTTATTTATGACGGAGGATAAGGTGAAAACTATGCACGGCTACGCCATGATGAAGCCGTCGCTCAAGAGCGCCAAAGATCAGAAGTACTTGTGGGATCATATGGACTATATAGATGTTATAGAAAGCGACCACGCCCCGCATACGCGCGAGGAAAAAGAGGCCGATCCACCCGCTTTCGGCGTGCCAGGGCTAGAGACAACTCTAGCAATGTTGCTGACGGCCGAAAAAGAAGGTCGTTTAACCCGTAAGCAAATTGTCGACAAGCTCCACACTAACCCAGCCAAGATCTTTAATGTTAAGACCGACCCCAAAACCAAGATTGTTGTGGAGATGAGGGAGTACGAAGTTGACGAAAAAGACCTTAAGACCAAAGCTGGCTGGAGCCCGTTTGCTGGCCGCAAAGTTGTGGGCAAAGTTAAGCAAGTAGACTTACGCGGCAATACCGTCTACAAAGACGGCAAAGTCTTAGCTAAAAAAGGCAGCGGCAAGGTTATTAGCTAGTCGGTTGGGTCGCAAACAACTTCAATCTTAATGCGGTCAGGGTCTTCAAAATAAACAGCGTAATAGCCATCAACATATTCGGGGTAGGCCTTGGCCCCTCCATACAAAGGCTTAATGTTGTGGGGCTCTAAAAATCCTTGCACAAACTCATCAACATATTCGGCAGAATCAACCCTGAGGGCAATATGATTAAGTCCAGTTTGCTTACGATGAAAAGAATTCTTTTTGTACTTAGAATCGGTAACTGACACACATAGATAGCTTCGACCATCAATTGCATCAAAGTGATCGTCGCCATCGGGTATTACTTTGAAGCCAAGATATCCGAGCAATTCTTTCCAAAACTTAAAAGACTCGTTTGAGTTGGAAAGATTTATACCAATATGCCCTATCGCCGCTTTCATAAATCAATAATACCAAACATGAACCGAGGGTGCTATTGTTTATTGTTTTTCCAATAAGGCTCAAAATTTTCGATTTCTTCTACTAGTTCTTGAACAGATTGGCCTTTGTATGTTAGGCCACGATCATCTATATAAACCCTGGCCACCGGTTTGCGACCATCACTATTTGGAACTTCGGGGTTTTCGTTGAAGTAGTCGACCGGAATGTCGTGCTGCTCGCAATAAGACTTTAGAAAGTCATTATCGCGGGTGCTACCATACACAATTATTTTGTGACCGCGTTTTTTGAGCTCACGAATAGCCTCCACAACTTCAGGCACCGGCTCACCGGCAACATCTTTACCCTTAAAGCCGTCGTATTTGGCAATTACCCCATCAAAATCAAAAGCATAGTTACACGAACGTTCTTTTTTCATAGGTTAGCAATTATAGCATCTCGAAAATCAGTTGTGCTAGCATTACCGCCAAGATCTGGTGTCAGTACTGCTCCTTGCTCTAGGGTCTTATCAATTGCAGCTCTTAAGCTTTCGGCCGCTTGAGGTTCCTTTATGTTATATAGCATCATTACGCAAGCTTCCAACAGGCCGGTTGGATTTGCAATGTTCTTTCCTGCAATATTGGGCGCACTGCCATGAACCGCTTCGTAAACAGCTAAATCATCGCCCATGTTTGCCGAGCCAACTAGCCCCAACCCGCCAACAATACCTGCAGCAATATCAGAGACTATATCCCCATACATGTTTGGTGCAACAATTACGTCAAATTCTTTCGGGTCTAAAACTAATTGCATGCAAGCACTATCTACAATTGCCTCGGCGTACACTACCTTGGAATAGTTTTTTGAGACTTCTCTACAACAGCTTATGAATAGGCCATCAGATTTTTTTAGAATATCTGCTTTATGCAGAGCGGTAACTTTTTTACGACCCATCTTAATTGCTAAGTCGAATGCATATTTAGCAATCCGTTCAGATGCTAGTCTTGTGATAACCTTCTCAGCGATAACCTCTTCACTATCACCCCTCTCTCTTGCTACATAAACATCCTCTGTATTTTCCCGGACAGTTACTATGTCTAGCGGTTTCTTAGTAGAAGCAAATTTACCTATCGATTTGGCTGGTCTGACACTCGCATAAAGACCTAATTGTTGGCGGATAAGAACATTTGGCGAAGTGAACCCCTCACCAACAGGCGTTGATATTGGTCCTTTAACTGCAATTTTGTTCTTCTTAATCAAGTTGCAGATATTTTGAGGAATCGAGCTCGGGGTTGACTGCATAATTTCTGAATTAAGCTCTACCTTTTCCCATTCAAAGTCTAGCCCCATAGAATCTAAAACCTTAGTAGTTGCGTTAACTACTTCTGGCCCAATCCCATCACCTGGGATTACAGTAACTACATGCTTCACTAAATAGTCTCTTTAACTTGGCCCGCTAACTGTGGGTTCCACATTGCACCTGTGGCGGATTGTACAATATCGGCCCCGGCTTGGCGGTAAGCTTGGTAGTCGTCGGCACTCATTACCCCGCCCACGCCAATAATTTCGTAGTCGTAATTGTTCTTGCGGCGAATTCCATCTAGCCGCTTGGCCATGTCTAGCCCGGCCCATTTTACACCCGCACCACAGCTACCACTCTTCAATCTCCCTTCGCCCGGCAAAGCCTGTTGGCCGTACTCATCAACCACCGGAGCAGCGATGGTATTAATCGCCGAGTAAGCCGCTAGGTACGGTGAGCTCTTGGCTACAATATCCTCTAGCAACTCTTGTTGATCGGCACTAAAGTAACCAAACTTAGCAATTACCGGGATGTTGCCGACCTTCTCTTTGGTGCGGCGTGATATTTCTATTACTGCTTGTGGTGTGTAGCAGATTACACCTTCGGTAGCCACATTCGGGCAGCTTAGGTTGAGCTCGATTGCCTCTACGCCAGAGCTAGCTGCTAGCTCAGCAGTGTGTGCAAAGTCATCCCAGTAATCCTCTTCGCTAAATCCGTCTTTAATGCTGCCAACTACGCTCATTATTAGCAGCTGGCCTTCGCCTTGATGTTTAACGGCTTGGCGCAGGTCATCAACCCAAAATTCTGGACCGCGACTAGGATTGCCAAATGAGTTGGTGATGGTTAACTGGTGAGGTTCGCGATCGGTCTCTTGCTTGCCTACAATCGGTTCAGCGGCCTTCTCGAGTGTAAGATCGCCATCAACATCTAGATACAAAACATTAGGGAATTCGTTGCAAGCAAATGGAACACTGCGCTGTGTTTTGTAACAAATTACATCGAAACCACGATCGAAAGCATACTTAACGAACTTGCTGTTGGGCAATGGCCCAGCCGGCATGCCAAATGGTGAGTGAACTTTTTTGCCCAACACCTTGTGTTGTGGCCTACCGCTATTTTTGTATGGCTTGTCGTGCTCGCCAGTTGCGAACGGCCCGAAGTCAAAATTGTCGTCGAACGTTTTGGCCGGGTCGTAAAAAGATTTATGAACCTTCACCTTAACTGCACTGTTTTTTGAATTTTCTAAAGCGCTCATGCTTGCCCTCCTACTCATGCTTATACTACTCTATAAGCATGAGTTTTAAAACCCGATTAAACCAAAGTGTTGCTAAAAACAATTCATTGGTTTGTGTGGGTTTAGATAGTGAAGTTGCCAAGCTACCAGCCAAGTTTCAAAAGCTCAAAGAGCCACAGTATGAATTCAACAAGGCAATTGTAGATGCCACAGCCGGCTTGGTTTGTGCCTATAAGCCTAACTCAGCCTTTTATGAAGCCGAGGGTGCCAGTGGCATTGAACAACTCCGTAAAACTGTTGCTTACATTCACGACAAATATCCAAACGTCCCAGTAATACTCGACGCCAAGCGAGCCGACATAGGCAACACCAACAATGGCTATGTTAAGTTCCTGTTTGAGTATTTAGACCTCGATGCCGTAACCGTTCAACCCTATTTAGGTGGCGAAGCCCTGGAGCCTTTTTTGGCCTGCAAAGATAAGGGTATAATCGTACTTTGCAAAACCTCCAATCCTGGCTCTGGCGAACTCCAAGATATCGACGTTAATGGCAAAAAAGTTTATCAGATTGTTGCTGAAACAGTTCGTGATGAATGGGATACCAACAAAAACTGCCTGCTTGTAACTGGCGCCACCTATCCCGAAGAGCTCAAAGACATTCGCGCCATCATGGGCGATGACTACACCTTCTTGGTGCCCGGCATTGGCGCTCAGGGCGGCGATATTCAGGCCATGGTGCGAGCCGGTGTAAATGCCTATGGCGATGGCATAATTGTAAACTCGGCTCGTGACATTATTTTTGCAAGCAACGGCGAGGACTTTGCCAAAACCGCTAGAGCTAAAACCGATGCTTTGCGCGAAGAGATTAATAAATATAGATTTACCGAGCTCGTAATGGATTTGCACACCAACGGCATTGTAAAGTTTGGCGAGTTTACGTTTAAGTCTGGTATAGTCTCACCAATGTATATAGACCTTCGTATGTTAGTAGCAAACCCTGGCACTATGAGCCGCGTAGCAAAGGCCTACACGGGCATGCTCAATAGGCTCAAGTTCGACCGCATGGCCGCCGTACCTTATGCAGCTATGCCGATTGTTGCGGCTATTTCTGCCGAGAATGGTGAACCATGGATATACACCCGCAAAGAGGCTAAGGGTTATGGCACCAACAAGATGATAGAGGGCGGACACCAGACAGGTGAAACAATAGTGGTTGTAGATGATTTGGTAACGAATGGTGATTCTAAGTTCGAGGTTATTGCCCCATTCGAGAAAGCTGGCCTGAAAGTTACCGACACAGTCGTACTGCTAGACTACCAAAAGGGCGCCAAAGAAAAACTTGCCAAAAAAGGCTATGCTTTGCATGCGGCCTTAACCGTACCAGAAGTTATAGATACCCTACATCGTGAAAACGCTATCGACGACGAGATGTACGCCAAAGTAAAAGACTTCTTGGCACAGCAAGTTAAGTAACTAAGCTGTTTGTAAGCCAGACACTCGCAACTTGCTCGGCACTTCAGGTGTCATGAGCATGTCGAGTAGGGCCATTCTTATGTATACGCCGTTTCGGGCTTGTTCAAAATAAATCGCCCGTGGGTCGTTATCAACCTCTGGGTGGATTTCGTTAACTCTTGGCAGTGGGTTCATAATAACCGCATCATCTTTCATGCGCTTGAGCGTATCGTTAGTCACGCAAAAACTCGAGCGCAAACGTTCAAACTCTGCCCTATCGGCAAAACGCTCTTCTTGAACACGATTAACATACATAACATCGGCCCCATTTAAGACATCATCGTAGCTATCAAGTTGAGTAATCTTGGATCTACCCAAGTATGGTTCGAGCTCTTGTTTAGACATTTGAAGTTCTTTGGGCGCAACCAAATACAGCTCTGTATTGTACAACTTAAGCATGTCTATAAGCGAGTGAATAGTGCGGCTGTGCAGAGTATCGCCAACAGCAACCACCTTGAGCCCATCAATCTTGCCTTTTGCTTGGCGGATGGTAAAGAGATCAAGCAAGCCTTGGGTGGGATGTTCGCCCCCACCATCACCAGCATTGATTATCGGCACCCTTGAGTGATCAGCTGCCAACTTGGCCGAACCCACCATTGGGTGGCGCATAACAATAACATCGGCGTACTGATTGATGGTACGAATTGTGTCCTCGAGCGATTCACCTTTTTTAGTGCTGCTGTATTCGCTGCCGTTTTCGGTCGAGATTACTCGCCCACCCAAATTCAACGCAGCCGTCTCAAACGAAAAACGAGTCCGTGTACTGGGCTCGTAGAATAGGTTGGCAACTATTTTGTTTTGCAATGATTGCGGGTATCTATGTGGTTCGGTGTTTTGAAATTCCGCCGCGAGAGAAAAAATACCATCAAGCTTTTTTGTATCACTAAATTGCTTGATCGATATTACATGTTGCATACTGCATACTATGATCGCAAACTAGCTTATGCTTGGCAAGAGTTTTTATGGATATTATTTGCTTTCCTCGCACCAATCGCGAGCGTTTTGAAACATGCGTAACCATGGGCTGGCTTTAAGGCTCTTCCAATCTTCGGGCAACCAAGGCCATTGCCAAAGAGCGTTTGCCAATCGCTCGGGGTGAGGCATCATAGCTAAGTGCCGCCCATCGGCCGAGCACAGCGCTGTAATGCCGCCTGGGCTGCCATTTGGGTTAAATGGATACTTGGTGGTTGGCTTGCCGCTGTAATCAACAAAGCGGATTGGGGCTAGTTGATTATTTAAGACGGTCTGCATAACGCCTTCGTCTGGCACATGTAAGCGACCCTCGCCATGCGCTACCCACACGCCCATACGTGTGCCAGCCATCTCTTTTAGCATAATACTTGGGCTATGAAGTATCTCAACGGTAGTAAAACGCGATTCAAACCTGCCCGATTGATTGTGGCTAAAGCGCGGTTTTTGTGGGTCTGCTAAGTCGTCGCCTGGCACCCAGCCAAGTAAGGCCATAAGCTGAGCACCGTTGCAGACGCCCAGTGAAAAACTATCCTGGCGATTGTAGAAATCGTTAAATTGCTTGGCTAGTTTTGGATTAAAGTTGATTACGCTTGCCCAACCCCGAGCTGAATCGAGCACATCGCCAAAGCTAAAGCCACCCGCAAAGGCCACACCACGAAAGTCGGCTAGTTTGGCCGAGCCATTTAGCAAATCATGCATGGCAACGTCCCAGGCCTCAAAGCCAGCCGCCATAAAACTAGCTGCCATTTCGCGATCACCATTGGTACCCTCTTCGCGCAAGATGGCTACTTTGGGTTTATAACGAGCCTTCATGATGTTTAAGTCAGTTTTTTGGGGTACAAAGCTTAGCTTGTAGTTCGGAACAGATGTTAGATTGTTCACCACATTAGCTTCTTCGGCCACACAGGTCGGGTTAGTTTGCAAGGCATCGAGTTTGGTGCTAGTCTCGTCCCAGGCATGTCTTAAGGCTGCTACTTTTTTATTAAGAACTGGTTGGCCATTGTAGCTAACGGCTAAGTTATCGACTGCGTTAGCAACGGTGCCGATTTCCACAGCACGCATATTGTATTGTTTGAGGATTCTATCAACTTTCTCCTTGTCGGCGCACTCCAACACCAGGCCAAGCTCTTCGTTAAACATAGCCGCTAACTCATCTTGTTGGCCGTTTATATTAATTCTTGCACCAAAGCCACCAACCACTGACATCTCAATTAGACTGCTTATAAGACCGCCATCGCTACGATCGTGCAAAGAACAGATTAGATCTAGTCTTACTAATTCCTGGATGGCATTGAAGCATCTAGCTAGCATGGTCACATCTTCAACGTCGGGAGCACCATCGCCTAACTGACCGTAAACTTGAGCCAGGGCAGACCCGCCCAAACGGGCTTTGCCTTTGGCGAGGTCTATATATAAGAGCGTGTTGCCAGGCTTTTTAAAC
This sequence comes from Candidatus Saccharibacteria bacterium, assembly GCA_016191105.1. Lineage (NCBI taxonomy): Bacteria > Candidatus Saccharimonadota > Candidatus Saccharimonadota bacterium. The sequence continues at coordinate 79,428 of JACPPH010000008.1, read as the reverse complement.
TCTGGGGTAACTTTTTTAGTAATATCGGGCATCACGGCATAAGCCGCAACCACCAATTGGCCTGGCGCTTTCACAAACTTACTACCATCTTTGCTGGCCATCGATAAACTATCTTTGCCACCATCTACAGCTATGCCAAGCTTGATCATAATACTACTCATAGCAGTTGCAGCTTCGTGCAGTCGAGCCCCCTCACCCGAAAGCTTAGCAGCCCACATCCAATTAGCACTAGCGCGGATATCCTCGAGCTTAGTAATAGCCGCACCCATAATGTTGGTCAGGGCTTCGGCTACCGACATGCGTGCTTGCGCGCCTGGTGAAATTAGCCCAATGGTTGGCCGCTCACCTTCGCTCAAAGCGGTGCCCGACTTATCAAACAAGCTATGAGCAACAACCCCATAGTTACTTAGCGGCAAGTTATAGGGACCCACACCCTGCTGTTGCGCAACCAAGCCAGTAACACTGCGGTCGACCTTGCGCACCAGCCAACTCTTGGAGGCGACCGATGGTAATCGCAATACTCTTTCTAGGGCATCTTCGACACTAATCCCTTTGGACAAACGAATAGGCTTTAGTTTTATAGCTTGGGTTTTTAGCTCCAGAGTGCGCGGTTCTACCTCACCCAATATTGGCTCAAGTGGTAAGTTAATCGGGGTCGAACTATCTTTCTCATCAAAAACCACCAAGTTACCATCGCCCGTAACCTCGCCAACCACAGCCAAGGGTGCGTTTTCGCGGCTGCAAATTCCCCCCAGTGTTTTGAGGCTTGATGGTCTCACCAAAAATACATTGCGCTCTTGCGACTCATTACCCCACAGTTCCAATACCGAAAGACTAGCATCACCAGACGGAATTGCACGCAGATTTATGCGTCCGCCCGTCGGATGCACGATTTCGGGCAGGGCATTTGAATCGCCACCAGCACCTAGATCGTGAGCCGATATTATTGGATTACTATCGCCCAGCTCCACACAAGCTCGAACAACCCTATTCAGTCTTTGCTCCATCTCGGGTGCGCCGCGCTGCACAGCATTAAAGTCTAAGTCGGCCACATTTTCGCCACTCATGAGCGAACTAGCAGCCGCCCCGCCCATGCCAATGCGGTAAGCTGGGCCGCCAATTTGAACTACCAACATGCCCTTTCTTGGTTCGCCTTTTTTGGTATGGCGGTCATCGATTTGGCCGACTCCCTCGGTGTACAAAATCGGCTTATACCAGGCCCTGTAGCCACCGGGTGTTTGCAAGCCAAAACTGCGCAAGTGACCTAAGATCACCGGCTCACCAAAACAGTTCCCGTAATCCGAAGCACCGTTTGAGGCCTCTATAAGAATCTCGAATGGTGTCGCTTGATTGCTGGATGCCGAATGCCCATCGAGCTCCCAAGGCAAATCGTAACCAGCTAAATTCATGTTGGCCACACAATAACCAACCCCACTAGCAACCACCAGCCCGCCGCGACCAACCGCTTGGTTATCACGAATCCGACCACCGGTACCGGTGGCAGCGCCCGGGTACGGCGCAATACCAGTTGGAAAGTTATGAGTCTCGGCAGTTAGAGTTGGGTGATACAACCGTTTTTCGGTTTTAAGCTTGCCAGCAGAATCCTTGCCTTCAGCTACAGCGGCTACAATATTTTTGCCTCGGATCGCCGAACTGTCATCGTGAAACGCAATTACAGAATTGTTGGGATTTGATTTGTATGGGGCTTTAACTACATCCATGAGATTATCTTTGAGTTGCTTGCCATCAAGTACAATTTTGCCCTTAAAAAACCCGTGGCGACTGTGTTCGGAGTTACCTTGGCCCAACTGAAAAAGCTCAACATCGGTTGGGTTTCGCTTAAGTTGATTAACAAATAAATCATAGTAGCGCTGCAAGTCGTGTTCGTCCATGGCTAAACCAAATTCCGTATTGGCTCTACGCAATGCCTTAATGCCCTCTTTCATTACCGCCACAGAATGAACAGGCTCGGGCCGGGCGGTCGAGGTTAGGCTGTGAGGCGGTTTGTCATAGATTGCCTCGGTCATTCGATCATGCAAAACATCAGCCAGTTGGCTGAGCTTACTTTTTGATGTGCTTTTGTCAAAGCCAAAGCGCCTAGAACGCTCTATCTTATTAACTTTTGTTAGACCAACTGAATGGCAGATCTGGCGAGCAGTTGAAGCCCACGGCGTTTCAAAACTTAAACGTGAGCCAACCTCTATAACTGGATTATTACGAGCCAAGAACGAGTTGGGTCCAAAGCCCTGCGGATCAAACGTTTCTGCTAGCAACTCAGTAAGTTTTTTAATCTCGGATTTATTGAGCACGGTTGTCGTCTCAACATAGTAACACCACTCCATGGCCACAGGATCATCAGAAATAACTGAACGAATCTTGGCCTCAACATTCGCCAGACCAGCCTCCGCAAAATTAGGCACTCGGCGATATAGTCGAATCAGTTGAGTTTTTGCTTGGCTGGCAGATGCAGGCATATTACTTGCATTGTATTATCTAGTTCAAACAATTGGAAGCATAAGCTTTATAAAAGCAACCTAGATCTACCAAAGCAATTACTATGTGGCTAAATCTCGTCGACTGTAAAAAATATAACCCAATCCAATCAGCACAACTGAAATAAATACAGAAACCATAATGTAGGTAAAGCCGACCCAACCAGTATTAATAATCTTTTGAGCCGAAAACCACTGCAGCGGTGTTAAGTACCTAAGCCAACTAAAGTCGCGGGCTAGATCGGCAACTATAGAAAATAAATATGAAGCAACTATTGCAATCGTAACCAATACAGTTGGTAGTTTGGGCTTTTTGCATATTCCAGCAAAGAAAATGCCCAGCGAAAAAAACAGTATTTGTATGAGTAAAATGCCCCACATAAGATTCATAATCTGACTGGTCAGGTTATAATTGCCGCCATTGGTCATGCCCACAGCCACAACCGAAGATACAGCAATTACCAAGAAAATTATCAAAACATTACACAGCCCGGCCACAATCTTGGCCGACAATGCCCTATAGCGCGTGATCGGGCGTGTATACAGAAACTCCGAGGTTTTGTCTCTTTCCTCTTTTGACACTATGCCAGCACCAAGCAAGCCAGAATATATCGCACCTATCAGGGCGAAGTATAAATACAGAATGCCAAAGTAGCCAATAAGTGTGCCAATGTTTAGATCGTTCATGCCAAATAGCACCTGCAATGCTCTCGGGAAAGAGTTGGTAACACTGTTGAGCGAACTTGTGCCTTCGGCCGATTTGAAGCCCTCGAATTTAGAGTAGCCGGAAACCTGCAGAAACAATATACCAACTATCCAGCCCAACAAGGCTTTGTAGTTTGACTTCATCTCCCGCCAGAATATGTTCACTGTTTTATATCCTTTTTGGTAAAAATAGTGTAGCTAATAATTAACCATACAGCCACAAAAACCGCTAGCCACAATAGATATTTGTATTCATAGTTGCCATGCTGAAATATATACACTGGGTCAAAATACTTAAATGGGGTTAGGTAATACAACTGGGGTTTGTCCAAAAAGCCACCAAACGACGAAATCACAAAGAATACAAATACGGTTGGTAAGCTCACCGCTATCACGCTCTTAACTTTTGGCAAAACAGCTCCAAACAAGAACCCTAGAACCAGAAAAAACAGCTGAATAAAAAACAAACTCATTGCTAGCAGAATAAAAAGCTTAATACTAAACCCGGTTGACGATAAAAGCTTTGCGGCAATCAAGCTAGTTGCCGTAAAAAAGACATTTGTAATAACTATAAGACAAAAGGCGGCTGCAAACTTTTCGCTTAGCAAATGAGCCCGACTTGTTGGCTTGGAAAGCAAGAAGTCGGCAGTCTTTGCGGTGACCTCTTTTGACACGATTGAAACGCCTAGGTTCATGGCCTGAATAGAGCCCGCTAGCCAAATAAAAGTTAATATGTAGCCAAAAAAACCGTAAATTGAGTAAAAAATCTCAAACCGGAAGTTAATAGCGGCCAATAAAGCTTTTGGATAATGCGACACAATCTGCCTAAAACTATCTACCTGCGCAGAGACCGGCCCATACTCGGACATAAAAAGCGTCGCCACTGAACCCAACGCTACAATCCAAATTGCAACCGATCGGCGGTAAAACTTTAGCTCTTGCCAAAATACATTCACAGCTCATTCACTTACTTATAGTAATGTAAAAATATTTCTTCTAGATCGGGCTCGCTTACTTCGAGATTGGTTAGGTCGAGTTTTGCAATTACCTTGGTAACATCTTGAAGATTACCGCGATATAAAAAGTTGAGTTCCTTGTCGGCTTGGGTTACCTCGCTCACCCCCTTAATAGCAGAAAACAGCTGTTTGTCTAACTGATCGCGTGCTGACAGTCTGAAGCGTTTGGTACTGTTCTTTTGAAGATCCGATAACTTTTCGACTTTTATAAGTTTGCCTTCCTTAATAATGCCAACCCGGCTACAGAGTCTTTGGACTTCGCCCAATATATGAGAGGAGAATAAAACGCTCGCACCTCTTTGGTTCTCTTCTTTTACAAGATTAAAAAACTTCTGCTGAATCAGTGGATCTAGGCCGCTGGTAGGCTCGTCTAGAATTATCAATCTTGGTTCATGTAAAAGCCCTTGGATAATTCCAACCTTCTTTTTGTTACCAAACGATAGGTCCTCGATCTTTTTATTGAGATCAAGATTTAAAATCTCGGCTAGTTTTTTGATCCGGGCATCGGTTTGGGCTTTGGGTCGATCATAAAAGCTAGCTGAATAGCGCAATAGGTCTATGGCCTTCATACTATCGTAGTAAAAGACTTCCGATGGCAGATAGCCCACCTCCTGCCGTATGTCTGGGCCATACTTGGTAACATCTTCACCAAAAATAGTAGCTGACCCAGATGTCGGATGAATTATCGAAAGTAGTGTGCGAATGGTAGTGGACTTGCCAGCACCGTTGGGGCCAATAAAGCCAAAGATCTCGCCCTCTTGAACCTGCAAATCCAAATCAATAATACCCCTATCCTTGCCGTAATATTTAGTAAGCTTACTAGTCTCGATTACATTCATGATTTTTGTAGATTAAAATAATTGCTTTGTTTATATTCTATCATGGAAGTATTATGTATATATGAACGGTAGCGCAGGACAAGCCAATCTTGAAAATTTAAAGCGGTTTATTGCTGGACGGCGATTTTTTCTAGTACTGTGCTTGGCAATACTCCTGGGTTTGGGTGGCGGACTTGTTACGCTTGTATTTATATTCTTACTCAGAAGCTTTGAACAGCTACTGTGGCAAACACTGCCAGCACAGCTACGTGTATCAAACATTGGCCTATACACGATTGTTGTTTGCGTTACCGGTGGAGTATTTGTTGGCCTTTGTGATAAGTACTTTGGCAATTGGCCTAGGTCGATGGAAGAATCTTTCACGGCTTTCAAGACCGATGGCAAGTTCGACTACAAGCACCTGCCACAATCTGTGTTAGCCAGTTTTGCCTCATTGGGTTTTGGTGCTAGTTTGGGGCCAGAGGCGGCATTGGTTACGGTTGTGGGTGGCATTAGTAGCTGGATTAGCCAAAAAATAAAACTCACCGCTTTAAATGCGAGAGCTCTAGCCTACATGGGATCAACAAGCGCGCTCGGTGCACTGTTTGGTTCGCCGCCCGGCGTGGCTGCACTGTCGTATAGCGAGGAGTTTAGTGATCGCAAGCGACACTTTATTTGGATCACCTTGCCGGGTATATTGGCCGGCCTGGCCGGTTGGTGGTTATATCGTAATTTCAGCAGTGGCGGCTACTTTAGCTACAACTTTTTGGCCTATAAATTTCAGATGTACGATCTAGTGTATTTTGCTTTGCCAGCCATCGCTGCAGCTATATTTGGGCTGGCTTTTATTGGTCTTGAGAAAGCCCTTGGTAAAATCCTAAGGCCTTTTGAGAAACACCAGATTGTGCTGGCTATGGCTGGTGGCTTAGGTTTGGGCATACTGGCCCTTGGGTCTTCATTAATTCTATTCTCTGGTCACGAAGGAATTCAAGATATATTGAGCAACAACTCAAGCTACACCGGCGTTAGCCTGGCACTACTTTCGTTTGGCAAGATCTTGGCGGCTACACTTTTGTTGGCTGCGGGCTGGAAGGGTGGTAAGTTTTTCCCGGTTATGTTTATTGGTGCCGCTATCGGGCTGGCCACCAGCCATGTCTTTAGATCGGTTACCCCTATGGTTGGTGTTAGCTCCGGCATGAGTGCAGCCTTGGCGGTACTCCTACGTCGGCCTTTTGTGACAATCCTAATAATGATATTCTTGTTCCCACCCAATCTATATTTATTTGCAGCCTTAAGCTCTTTGGTGGGATTTGGAATTTGTAAGGCTGTGTCTACAAGGTGGAAATTATTTACCACAAGTCCGATTTAATAGACAAGGTAAAGATTTACAAGCTACAATACTGGTTATGGATAATAACACTCAGAAGAATATTGCCGATGCCTTGTGGCTAGAAAGCTATGATGAAAGTAAACTGTCAGACGATACTGCAGAAGCTTGCAACAGTAATAAGAATTCAAACCATGCGATCGGCGAGCGGGTTCGTGATTACTTAGACTGGCTCGACCGTCACCCACAAAGCTTTAACCCCAGCTACCACAAAAGATATTCATTACTAAAAGAAACTATTAAAGACTTAAATACTCAACAGGCCTACGCGGCCTGCCAAAAACTTTTGGGCAATAATGCCGTTCAGGGCTACGACCAAATTCCAGAGACTGCCGACTTAAAGTTTCCGCGCGACCACGAGCCCAAACTACGCAGCCAAGTTGGTTGGCACTTCTTTGTTGGTAGCGCCTGGGATGAAGACGGCCAAGAATATGGTATAGAAATTATGTTCTTTAGGGTTGCCATGCTGCCACCAGAGCTAGCTAAAAAACATGGCTTGACCGATATTGAAAACCAAATAGTTGAACTCCAACTTGGCATAAGCAGAGCTGGCGAGAGACATCATCAGGCCGATCCAGTAGTGGTGGCTGGCACTACTGGATTAATTAGCTTTAAGCCAGAGCCATTCACCTATACTTTCGGCAAGAATAAAATTTCAGCCGAGCATAAGAGCAGTTTTTGGCCGCTTAATGTTACAGCTCGCGGCATCGACCGTGGTAAAAGCGAACCTTTCCCACTTGCGGCCGATCTAACTTTTACGAGCGGTAAAGAGTATCTACTGCAAGGTGATAATGGTGCAATGCCCAGTATAGCTGGCATGGGAACGCTGTATTACTCTATCCCTAATATCGTTCTCAAATCTGGCAGCACCATAAATTACGGTGGTAAAACTATAAAGCTCAAAAATGGCAGCTTTTGGTTCGATCATCAGTGGGGTTTCTTGGGCGGCAACTCAACCTCGCCCGTATTGCGAGCAGCTAGCAATATTAACAAACCAGCACCAGCTGGCTGGGATTGGTTTATGGCTCAATTCGAGGGCAATCGTCAAATCACTATGTTTGCCTCGCACGGCAAAAAATACATGCCTTTTTATTTTCAAACCGGCGCTGTGCCACCGGGCAAAATGACCGTCGAGGTTGGCGGCAAATACATGGACGAACACAAAAAGCTCTACAATACCTGGGGAACGCTGGTAGTAGATAGGTGGATAAGGAGCGAGGGATCACCTAACCCTCAAATTTACCCAGTTACCCACACCTGGCACCCCAATAGTTGGCACTTTTCTTTTAACGAAACCATGCCCAAGGATATTCGCGAGTTCCACTTGGAGCAAATCGTGCCGTCTAGCCAAACTAACTTTTTTGCCAACGGCTCCCAATACAACGAAGGGGCCGTCTATGTAAAAAGCCCCGAAGGCAAAGATATTGGTCGTGGCTTTGCCGAATCGGTTCAATACGCCGACCCTTGGCCGACTGTTTTTCATATTATGGGTTTCGGAAATGATGCCAAACTAATGGCCGCTATCAAAAATAACGGTGCGTCACTGAGTCGACGCCTAGTTAGCTTAGCTTACATGCTTACACATCAAAAACAGCTCAAAGCAACCTTAGCTAAGAGCAAGGGCATGGAGTTTTTTGGCCCTACCCCCAAGAAGTAACTACTTTTCCTTGTAGGCGCTTTCTAGATCGGCCACGACAATCTTTTTCATTTGCAGCATGGCACGGGTTACACGTTTAACTTTTTCGGAATCTGAGTCACTCATAAGCTCGCCGAGTTGCTTAGGTATTATTTGCCAGGTTACACCAAACTTGTCTTTGCACCAACCGCACCGCTCGGCCTCTGGTACTGCCGAGAGTTTGCCCCAATAATAATCAACCTCCTGTTGATCCTTGCAGTTTACAACAAACGATGTAGCACCCGAAAATTCCCAAACCGGACCACCATCTATAGCCATAAACTTTTGGCCGTCCAGCTCGAACTCGCCATTGAGTACTTTGCCGCCAAAGCCTTTCATGGGTCCTTCTAGGTCCTCTTCATTTGGATAGCGATCAATACTAACAATTTTTGAATTCTTAAATACAGAAGCGTAAAACTTTATTGCCTCTTCGGCATTATTGTTAAACCATAAAAACGGAGTAATTTTTGTCATGGACAACATCCTTGTTTATTAAGCTTAGTATAACAAAACAAACATACCCATGGCTCGTGAACATAGTCACATAAAATACTTTTGGTGCTATAGTGATAACATAAGGAGAACTTCTATGGCGACCCCCGCAAAACAACCAAACAAAAAACCCAGCAAAAGTTATTATGGAAAGCGGCCGCTCTGGCAGTGGATTCTACTGTATTTAATTATTGGTGGAGTTGTATATGCCGTTGTCTACTTTCTGTTCTTTGCAAACGGTTATAAGTACTAGCTTACGAAGTTGCTAAGGGCTTTTTATAAATCTGTGATTTGCAAAAAAAGTAGTTATTATTTACTGGTAGCCACTTTTCTAAGTTCTACAACACGCTTTAGGACAACTTTTTGTCGGCTGCTAATTCGACCCAGTAGCCGTCGATTTGCTTAACAGGCCTTACAGCAAAAAGCTTAATGTTACTTGCTGTTTAGGTATTTGCCGGCCACGCTCAACGCAAATGATGACAGAACCACAAAGCCTGTCGCAAACAGGAGTTTCATTAGGGTTGTGTTTAGGCTTGAGTTGTCTCCCCCGCGACCTGGCGCAGTAATAACAAACAGAACTCCAAAAACACCAAACAATATTGAGGCACCTACAAATACTCGTGTAGCTATTTTTTGCATGGGCTTATTATACACCTTATGGCAAGATTTCTTGATAGAAATGTATTGGCTGGGGTAAGATAAGCCTATGACAAAACAAGAGATATCTGGCGGCACCGTGCATAAAATGGTGCCCGACCTAAAAAAGGCTCTTACTGCTAACCCAAGCGCACTTGCAAAGTGGCAAGGCCTTACCCCGCTGGCACGCAATGAGTGGATTTGTTGGGCAATTAGTGTTAAGCAACAAAAAACTAGAGATGAACACGTGAGGCGTGTGGTTGAGGAGCTTTTGCAAGGCAAGCGCCGGCCGTGCTGCTGGATTGGCTGTATTCACCGCTCCGATAAGCCAGTAAGCAAATCGGTGCAGGGTATACTCAATAAACGATCTAAAACTAACTATCTACAAGGATAATCCTTGCACACCAAACTTCGCTACATCATGAAAAAAGCCCAAGACATGCTCGGGGCTTTTCATGGCTCCGGATGGTGGAGGAAGTTAGAACTAGTTTAGTTTATTCAGTTTCATCTGTAGATACTATTTGTGCTGGTCCTGTCATTCGAAGATAACCCTCGTCGTCCTGCCACACTTTTGCTGTTCCGCCCTTTACTTCAACGTTGATAGGGAATTTAGCACCCTTTAACCTTACTGCTGCAATAGAGCATACTGCCATCCCTGTACCGCAAGCTAATGTTTCGCCATCACCTCGTTCCCAAACACGCACACGAAGTTTGCTTGGTGTTATTACCTGTACAAAATCGACATTTGTCCTACTTGAGAAATGATTGTCTGTTTCAACTTTTGACCCCAAACTCTTTACTGGAGCAGTTTCTATATTTTCAACAAATGTAATAGCATGTGGGTTGCCAATATTTGCAATGTAGAACTTAGTACCAAAAAGCTCTAATGGCTTGTCGGCTAGCTCTGCGATACCCACTTGTACCTCAACCCGGTTTGGGTTAGTGCCATCCCAGTTTACTTTTAGACTTTCTTTGCCCGACTGAATAGTAAATGTGCCAGAGTTTACTAACTTATTATCAACAGCAAATCTAGCCGTACACCTTAAACCGTTACCACATCTTTCGGCAAGAGAACCATCCGCATTCCAGTAATTCATGCCGACCTGATTATCTTTTATAGGAAGCACCTCTATCACGCCGTCTGCCCCAATACCATCCTTTCTATCACAAAGCTTCTTAATCACTTGGCCATTAAGTTTTATAGGGCCCTTGAAGACAATAAAGTCATTTCCAAGACCTTGCATTTTTGTAAACTTTTTCATGTCATCAGATTATATCAAAAAAGACCCTTGGATAATTCATATGTAATCGAAAGTTAAAACTTTATTGGCTTTTTGCTAAAAAAACAAAATCAAATGCCGATGTAGCTGCATATTTCATCATTTCATGGCTATTCTTTGGTTTCTGATAGCAAGTGGCCGCGACGACTGGGCTAGCCTTATTCCATTCCTGAGGCTTGAGTACTTTTTGCAGTAAATAAGTGCTATCTCCTTCCCACTCAGGACGGTAGCGATTTATTTGCTTTTTTACATGATCAAGAGAATCAATAAAATCCTCTACATATAGGCAATAGGCCAGTCTACCATCTCCGACTGTAAAATACCAAATAAAACAATCTGGGCTTAGTGATTCATACTTTGTAAGATTAATGTTTTTAACTCTAAGTCCAAACTGAGTAAGTATTCCAAGAATTAAATCATTTGATTCTCCGTTCCAACTACGCAACATTTCCATTGTTTGCCAAAGTCTTCCATATTCTAATCACCCTAATTAGCATTGCCATTTAGAATATTAATAACAGATGTACCAATATGATAACCAAGGTTTACTGGCACCGCATTTCCAATTTGCTTGTATTGAGCAGAAACTGAACCCGAAAACTTCCAGCTATCTGGGAAGGTCTGTATTCTGGCATATTCTCTTACATTTAAAGGTCTTGTTTCCTCCGGATGGCATCTTTCCGTTTGCTTTTGAGCAGGAGTACAGGTTAAGGTTAAGCTGGGTTCGTGCCAAGAAAGTCGTCGTGCCATTCCTGTCTTCCCGCCCGTTTGCCCATAGCTTGCCTTCATATATTCAATCTGAACATCATCCGGTAAATCACGCCAATAACCACCTTCAGGAACTAGTTTCATTATTTCTTTCTTTCTTTGAGCATAGCTTTGTCCTGGTGCTTCAGGCTTATCACCAATTGCTTCATGAATAGAAATTGTATAGTTTTTCTCTTCTGGGTAAATAATAGGTAGGTCTAAATCATCCCGTACAGCTATTATCACTAGTCTTTCTCGCTTTTGTGGCACATCCAGGTACTGGGAGCGTAATACTTTGTACTCAGCTCTATAACCTATCTCTGATAAAACTTCTAGCATTGCCTTAAGCGTTTCTCCGTTGTTATGACGTAGTAAGCCCTTAACATTCTCACCGATAGCGATCTTAGGCTGAACTTCCTTTACAACTCTAGCAAATTCGTAGAACAGGGTACCTCGAGCATCTTCAAAGCCCATCTTTCTACCAGCATAGCTGAAGGCTTGGCAAGGAAACCCGCCCTCTACAATATCTGCGCTTCCCTTGTATTTATGAAAGTTTATGTTCTTTATATCATCACAGATAATATCCCAATCCTTACGATTGGTAGTTAGAGTTTCGGCTGCGCTTTTATCAAACTCATTTAGTAGAATATGATTTAAGCCGGCGTTATCTAAGCCCAGTGCAGTGCCGCCAGCACCAGAAAATAAGTCTATAACTGTGTAATTCGTTCTCTTACTAGAGCGTAGTATCTTATATAGATTAATAGAATGGTCACCAGATATTTTCTTGTACAGATTTTGTATCTCTGGTAGTTCAAAAAGACGATAGTTGCTTTCAGAGCGTTGTGACTTGATTAAACCCTTCTTTTCCCAGCGTCGGATAGTATCAGTTGAAACCCCAACTTTAATTGCTGCGTCTGAAATTGTAAGCAAGGCACTCATACTCTCCATATTACTGAGAGTACAAACATTATGCAAGGGTTACTGCGAACTTCTTCCGAACATATCTGAATATTTTGATTGAATGTCTTTTGCTAAATCATTAACAACATTATCAACTAGTTCTTTCATATCAATTTCGTTTGCCACTTCACCAAATGCTTTTATCAAGTCTGCGTAAAAGTCTTCATCTCCAGTAAATCGATGCCAAAAATCTTTCCCCATAACTACCGTATAGTCTTTTTCTAGCTTCCTAAAGAACTGGCTTTTTTCTGCTTCTTCGCCATATAATAAACATACATAAAGGTCGTTATGCTGTATTGATAAATGATTTGTCCGGGCTAGATTAGTAAGTGCCTGAAAGTGTTCTTTAATTGTAGTTACATCATCGTGATTTATAACATTTGGGCCGGCTTTAACCTGACAGTATTTCTTTCTTTTATCAATTTTATCTATAAACTCAATATCAATGCCTGGTGTAGTTGAGCCAAAAGTGTCAGAGAATAGTCTGGTAATTAATTCCTGTGTTCTGGAACCAAAAGATGTATTTATCGAACTGCCTAATACTCTCGGGTAAATAAGCGCTTTAGCTAAACTTTTGTAGTTTTGATTGCCCTCTAAATAATTTGCTAGGTATGACCATAAAAAGGGATTGATATTAAACTCATCTACATTTTTTAGTTTTAGTGTGTTTTGTTTATGAGCTTCAGCAAGCTCATCTCGCATCCAAGCTTTCGCCTTTTCCAAAATCTCGTTTTTGGTCTTAGTATCCATAAATTTAGTATATCATTATAAGATAACGATAAATATTACGGGGGGAGATAAAAAACAATTCAATAAGTCTTTTGAGAAGGCTAAGCAAACTGAAAATGTTTTGCCGTAATAGCTCAAAGGAATACTTAAGGCTGTTGGACTACAACTATTATCCGTAGGCTAATATTGATGTTTTACTTTGTGCTCGATAGCTTTCATGTTCACATTATAAACCCTCGGGTCTTAAGCATAAGTACTTTGGCTCCGTGTAGTAACTGAAGTTAGAACTAGCTTTTCGCTGAGCTTACTTAACTATAAGCAGCGTCAAAAGCAGGCTTTAATGTGCTGACATGAGAACTTCCTACCGCAACAATTGGCTCTTTTCCCCGTTTGATTGCGTGAACCGTCAGCTCGAATGTATGTCTATCTCGCATTAGCATATCCATTCGTGAAATCTCAGTTATCACATTAGGCTGGCCTCCAGATTGTTCAGGGGAAGGGTCCCATAGTACAGGGGGTTTGTTCAGGTCATATAATAAAGTTAGCTTCCCATCTGGCTCAAGTTGCAATAGCCTTTCACCTGGCTTAATTTTTTCAAATTCGGCGTTAAGCTTATCTACGATTGCAGGCATCTCTTTTACAATTATCGCCTTTTCCTGTTCAGACATCCTAACAACTTCATCTCGTGTCGTGCTTTTTTCAACCCAACCTCCCTCTGACTTGTCGCCTGCTACGCCAACGCTATGGTGTAAGTACGGAGCAACCGCATCAAGCGAGGCTGTAGGAGAATCCCGAAAAACACCTACCAATGTTTTCAGGCCATAATGTAAGGCTACCTCATCTCTTGTAATGCCTGGGCGTTCAACAAGTATTTTTTTAGCGGTATCATGAGGGTCTGGCTCGCCCGGAATAACTTCAATCCCTGCTTGCTTCCCAACAGCCGCCATGTATGCAAATTCTCCAAAAGCATCTTCCGGATTATCTGGAATGCCTCCTTCTTCTCCGTACTGACTTTCGAGTATAAGTACTTTTGAAGACTTGTCTGAAATAGACTGTAGCTTGTCACCAAGATATTGTACTTCCGGGTCAGCCATATCACTAACATGATGTGTGCCAATTAGTGTTATCTCTGAACCTGAACTGTTAGTATAATGCAGTTCAACGATACCTGTTGCTGGGTCTTCTAGCTCGGGTCTACCTTTCTCGGCAGTTTGATATGCTTGAGTACCAGAGATAATGATTTGTGTCTCAGCCTCTCTAACTTTATTGTTTCCATCCACAATGTCACTCAACTCCTTACCAAGCTGACTTGGTTGGCCCTTAGATGCTTCGGTGTTATTTTTTAGCTCTTCTGGCATAATTCAAGTATAACAAAGCTTACTTCTAATATTGAATACCTATTTAATCAACCTGTCTTACGGACGGTAATGATTTCACTGCAGAAATGTAGTCAATATTCGTCTGCCACATCTCTTCTTCTTCAAGATTCAAAATTTCTACATACTCATCGATATCAAAAAATTTAACATCGGTTGTTTTACCGTTTGGTTTTACCCCGTTTGGGTTAATTTTTGCAAAATAAATAATACTCAACAAATGATAATCTGTATCTACATTGGTCCATGGCACCACCACCCATGGATGACTGCTTATCTTACTCTTGCAACCTATCTCTTCTTCTATTTCACGCCCCAAAGCAACTGTAGGGCTTTCGTCCCATTCTAAGCCTCCGCCCGGCAAATCCCATCCCTTATCTTTCTCTTTCATAAGCAGTACCTGATTTTTTTCATTCAAAATCAGGGCCTTAATAGAAACCCGATAAAAACAATCAGTGCCTGGTGTGTTAGTCAACATTCAGTCAATTATAACAAAAGACCCAATCGGGTCTTAAACATAAGTACTTTGGCTCCGGGTGGTGAAGGAAGTTAGAACCACTATTTCTCAGCCTGCACTTTTTCAAGAAAAGCCATAATCTGTCCAACTATTTCAGGGTCTTTGCTCCACATTGCCAATTCTTTTGTACCGTTGTTTACAGTCCGTTCGGCAAAGTTATGAGACCCAAACAATACTTCTATATCACCATCTGCTCGTTTAATAACAAAAGCCTTAGCATGAGTCGGTCGTACTAAATTTTTAAAGTTAAAGTTTGGAGATTTTTTTGACTCTTGATTTAGCCATACTTGAAAAGCTGTCCCAAGCTTTTTAGAAAGAGGGTGATAATATTCTTTTGGGCTTAGTAAAAACAAACCGGTACTACCAGCCTCTATCTTTTCTTGTAGGACATCTGCAATCTCACCAAACATCGTCTTAGCTGGCGGCCACTGGTTTATCATTATAAACTCATCTTCTGGTCCCAGGCTTTTAGCCATTTCTAAAGCCTTGTCATAAATTACTGATTCACCTTTTTCTCCACCATCAACTAGTAGTTGTGTATCTTTATACAATCCATGCTCTTCACCTACAAAAACTTCATCTGCAATTGCCGATGACGGCTCAGTTTTTAAGAAAATTTCTTTTAACACCTCAACTAATTTAGGGTTAGTAACTTTTATCATAAAGTTGCTCATCTCAAAATCTACTTGTCGCAAATTCATTGTCCCAAACCAAGCCACATCATCAACAATCGCTAGCTTGATATGGTTATGGCTACCTCTTTCATTTTCACCACGGTCTCTAAAAGAGGAGTGTGTTATTCCAAGTTCTTCTAACTCGGCTATTTGTTGTTCTCGAGAATTAATAGCTTGTTGTAGCTCTGATTTATTACCTTTGTATACTGTTTTCCCATATTTACTCCAAGCTTGGTCATTGCCACTGCGAACATGTTCTCGAGCTACACGGTCATAAACAAAACGAGTTTTTGCACCATTAACTTTTGCCGCTTTTAGGGCATTAAAAATGGGTATAGTGGCTTGGGTAACTTCAAACTGCATTGTTTCTATACCAACAAAATCGGTGGCATATTGTGCCAAAGCCGAAAAGTCATCACGAAATTCCTGAGGAGATTGTAATTCAAATCCATTACCTTGCTTTTCTATCTCATTATTTGTCGCGCGAATTTTAGCAAGGCTATCGGTTAATTCTGAATTAAAACTAGAATCAGAATCTTTAGGTTTACTTACATCTTCATTACTCATGTCCTACATCATATCAAAAAGAAGCCCTGACGGCTTCTTTAAGCATAAGTACTTTGGCTCCGGAGGCCGGATAGCGTCCGCTGTACAGCGGACTTCTCCGCTCAAAAGTGCTCGAAGCAAGCTTCTGTGCGCTTTATCGCTACGCCGAACCTACGGTTCGATTCTGACACTTCAGAACATCATGAAAAAAGCCCGAGGCAAAACTCGGGCGCTTTTCATGGCTCCGGAGGCCGGATTCGAACCGGCAACCTTTTCGTTAACAGCGAATTGCTCTACCATTGAGCTACTCCGGATAAACTGCTTATTCTGAAATTGCTCTACCTTCGCTGTACAGCGAAGAGCTACTCCGGAATGGCGTAATACCCACCGATTATACAGATATGGGGCCCTTGAAGTCAAGGTGGAGTTATGTTAAAATACTTGCGCTAAACCGTACAAATCACAACTAGCTCCGGGAGGAGACATGGCTCTATTTAAGTGGAGTGTGCGTAAACACTCCGACAACAGTCTCCCCTGGCGCAAGCTGGGACACGGCAAGTTCACCTACCGCACACTGCAGTACCAGAAAGAACCGCGTGACAGGTGGCGCAACACCAAGGCGAATGTGATCGTGGCCGCCACTAATCCGGATTATCAGTACCGGATCGGCCAGATCATCTATATGCGCCACAACGAGGTCTGGAAAGAGGCCGGGTTCCACCCCACCACCTTCGACGCCTGGCTGCGTGGTGCCGAAAACGCCGACGAAAGTATTCGAAAGCGGTCGTCTGAGCTCAGCGGCGACGCCGAGATCTTGCGTAGTTACAGCGAGCTCCTGGGCGTTAACTGGTATGCCGTCAAAGACGACGTGGCCAAGCGCGCCGACATGCTTGCCGTACTGGCCGGGATGTCGCTACGCTATGCGCCGGCTATTCGTGAGCGCTTGCTGCAAGCATCGGCAAAGGTCGGTGCTTCCGCAGCCCTGCGCGATCGGCACAAGCCACCGCGCGACAACCCGAGCGCAATGCGATGGCGGTGGTCGGCGGCCATCCGGCGGTTCGACGCCCAATGGGAGTTCAACGAAAAGGCCGCCGGTTCTGCCGCCGACATGATCCTGCTGGCACGAGCTGTTCAGGTGCATGTCGACGAACTCTTCGATCGTCTGCTCGAAGCTGAGGGCACGTCAGATGCAAGTGCGGCGGTTCGCAGCCTTGTAGGCGCCGCTATCTTCAACCCACTGTGCAATGCCGGGCAGTTTGCCAAGCAGCACAGCAGGCACGGAGTTGTGGCAGATGAAGACATCGGCCTGGTCATTAGCGCCTACCTGGCTGAGCGCCAGATGTGTGCGGCCAGTGGGTTGGTTACCCTGATCCGCGACTTCCCGGAGTTCAGAACGTCCCAGGTGTTCAACGAACTTCGCCAGGCTGTCTCGTGGGAACCTTTCGACGAAGGCTATAGCGATCTTTCGCTGCAGCTACTGGCGTTCACCGATGCCCTGGAGGTGGTGGTGCACAACGATGCGGCTCGTCGCAAGTCCGCCAAGTCCATCAAGAAGCTCATTCGTGGCCGGGTGAAGGTCGCCGCCTGAGCTTGTTCAACAGAAGTACGGTTTCAACGCTCCGATCTCCAAAAAGGATCGGGGCGTTTGCCGTTATATGTTAGTACTGCTCCAACACTTTAATCAATACTTCATTGCACACAGAAAGCGGCTGCGAATGATTTTTTCTCACTCTAATTAGCTTTTGGCTAGTCTTCGTTCAAACAAAATCATTCTCGCTCACTTCGGTGTAACAATGCAGTCGATTTCAAAAGTGCGGGAACAGTGCTTATGTTTTTACCCTGCAATCATGTAGCCTATCTAGCGTTTCTACTCCAGCCTCAATAAAATACTGTTGGCATCATTCGCCAGTTTTGCTCGTCTGCGTATCGATAGATATGCTTCCTTACAAAAACTAACGACCGGCACTCAACAGCCTGTCTTTCACTTAACAGACTAGAGACACTAGACAGGTTTAGAGTATAATAGCGCGCATGTTAGTCTCTAAGCTCAAAAATTGGGCCAAAACCCTATTCATAATTCTGGTTGGAGCTGTTTATGCTCTGGCCATAATTAGTATTGTACTAATGTATTGGTATTGGGCGGTTAACCTCAACAAGCCCGAGGTAATTGGTGTAAGTTTTAGCCAACCCCAGGCCGAACGCTACGGCGTGGACTGGCAAGCCAACTACTCGGCTCTACTCGATGATTTAAATTTTAAAAACTTGCGGATTGCGGCTTATTGGGATCGCACTGAACCTACCCAGGGCCAGTTTGATTTCTCACAAACCGACTGGATGGTCGAACAGGCCAAAAAACGTGGCGCCAAAGTCACGCTCAACATTGGCCAGAAGCTAATACGCTC
Organism: Candidatus Saccharibacteria bacterium; assembly: GCA_016191105.1. Taxonomy (NCBI): domain Bacteria; phylum Candidatus Saccharimonadota; species Candidatus Saccharimonadota bacterium. The sequence goes on along the minus strand of JACPPH010000008.1, from coordinate 60,976 downwards.
ACCCGAGTGCTATTACCCTAGTTGGCTCAACAAGAATGATCCGGCTCAAGTTCAAACGCAAATCGACCCCTACCTAGCCGCAGTGGTAAACCGCTACAAAGACAATCCCACTATCGAGGCTTGGCAGGTCGAAAATGAGTTCCTACTAAAAAGCTTTGGCAACTGCCCGGGCGCAAACTTAACCAATAGCCAGCTAAAGCGAGAGGTGGAGCTGGTTCGCGGCTTAGATAAGACCCGGCCCATTGTACTTACTCAGAGCGACCAATTTGGCTTTCCCCTAAAAGGCCCGTTTGCCGATGTATTCGGCATTTCATTGTATCGATATGTTTGGAGCAGCCTATTCGATGGCTACTATCGCTATCCGCAAGATGGCAACTACAACTGGCTAAAAGCAGCCTGGATTCAGTTTTTAACCGGCCAACAGATTAAAATACACGAACTTCAGGCCGAGGCCTGGGGGCCCGTTGGCAACGAGTATCTCAGCTTTAACGAAGCCAGTAAGACCATGAGCCCGCGACAGTTTAGCGAAAACATAGCCTATGGGCGACAGAGCCAAATTAAAAACTTTGACTTATGGGGAGCAGAATGGTGGTATTGGCTAAAAGAGAACGGCCGGCCCGAAATGTGGCAGTCCGTAAAAGACCTAGTAGCTAATTCTAAGTCTGCTTCTTGAGTTTGCGCTCCACGCTCTCGTAAACAGCCAGCGTTTCTTGGGCAGTTTGCCGCCAACTAAATTTATTAAATTGTTGCTTGCCTTTTTTTACCAGTTCTTGCTGTTGCTTTGTGTCGGCTAAAAGGCTCGAAATAACCTTGGCCATGTCGTTGGGGCTCTTAGGGTTAAAGTAGGCGGCCGCATTGCCCAATATCTCGGGTAAGCAGGTGGCCTTGCTGCTGGCTACTGGCAAGCCATAGCCCAAAGCCTCGAGTGGTGGCAGACCAAACCCCTCCGATAGTGACGGAAACACATATAGGGCCGCCTTCTTGTACAGGCCGGCCAGCTCAGCATCATCAACATAGTTGGTAAAGATTACCCGGTGTTGCAAATTAGCCTGCGCAACCTCATCCTCTAGCCGCTTGTGAAAAGCATCTTTACGACCGGCGATTACAAGTTGATAGTCGAGCCGATAGCTATTAACTAGTTTTCCAAAAGCAATTATCAAGCGCTCTAAGTTTTTGTGCGGATAAGCATTGCCTACATAAAACAAGAAGGGCTTATCGATACCAAACTTGGCTAGATTAACGCGCGGGTTTGGGTAGGGTGCATCGGCAGCTTCATGGGTAACTACAATTTTGCGAGCCGACGATTTGTAGCGCTTAAGTAGGCCTTGTTTAACATAGTTGGTTGGTACCAGTACTTTTTGAGATTTTTCTATGCCTTTGCGCAAAACAGTGCGCATAACGGCGTCTTTAACATGGTAGTAGGCCGGCAGCATTTTGCTCCGATTAACATTTTTGAATTCCAATAGTGTGAGGTCGTGAATAGTTATTACGAAAGGGCCGCGATAGAGAATTGGGAAATCAAAGTTAGTAAAGTGCACTAAGTCTGGCTTGGCCAAGTTAATACGACGTAAAAAAGTCGTCTGCTCTCGAAAGGTAAACCACGGCTCGTTGGATTCTAGGTATTCTAGATTGGGTGCTTGTAGTTTAAGTTTTGCACGGTCTTGTGGCCGAACAAGTAAAATATAGCGGTTGGACTTATCGAGTTGTAGAATTTGCTCGACGGTTTGCTCAATATAGCGGCCAATACCAGTTTGCTTGATCCATCGGGCATCTATAAGTATTCGCATGGCGTTAAAGGTTGCTATTACTTAGCTTGTATTTCATAAATATTTATCCAGACCCTTTTAGTAAGAAACATCACTACTAGTTCCAACAATATCACACGCCAACTATTATACCCTATGATCAAGCATGTAGTGGCATGATGCCGCTCCATGCTTGCAACTAGCGTTGGGCTTGCGATATTGTAAATACCGATACTTGTTGGAGTACTACAACAGGAGGGTGAATAATGAGTATCGCACGGAGGGTGGCCCTATTTGGGCCACTCTTTACATTGACATTCGGTATGATTGCAGCCGCTTGCGCTGTGCCAACGCCGGTGGGCATTTCGCCCACTCCAACACCTAGCAGCACCACAATCCAACCCTTGGTGGCCGGAACAGGTGCCAGCAATCCCCAAGCCTTTGTAGATGCCTACAACGTAAAGGGCGGCTCGGTCATGGGCTCGCCCGTGGCAGCTGTCGAGCGCTGGGGCTCAGCTTGCATGCAGCGCTTTTCAAGCCCAGGCTATGGCGAAAATGCCATCGTACAGCCAAGCTGCAGTGGCACCGCCTACAACGTTGTGGGTGAATTATGGGCCTACGCCAGAACCAAAGGCTCAGCTGAGATTGGCTATCCGGTCATGGAATCTCACCGCTGGGGCAACAACACCGGCTGGGCTCAGGACTTCAATGGCGGTTCCATGGGCTATGCAGTAATCGCCCGTGGCGATGCAGTCAAGCGGGTTCAGGGGGTGCGCAGCGGCTTCTTGAGCTGGTACTACGCCAATGGTGATGCCGGTGGTTACCTACAGTGGCCAATCAGCGATGAGTACGGCTACTGCGCGGGCACTCGTCAAGACTTCCAGGGTGGCTCGATCATGTGGGATTCGGCAGGTGGAGTTCGAGCTGCAACCAGCTGCGCGCCAACTATCGGCGGCCGTGAACAACGTGCCGTTGACTGGGCCACGGCCGAGAAGAATTCGCCAGACCCAACCTGGAGCAATGAGTTCGCCCGACCTTGGTCGGGAATCTGCGAGATGTTCGTAGAAGTTGCGCTGGGCGGACGAGGAGCGGGTCGACAGTATGCCAGCGCCATGGCCAACTACTACGCCCAGCTAAATGCTGGTCGAATCCGCACCGACACCAATCCCCCACCTGGCGCGATTGTGTTCTATAGCGGCGCAGGCGGCTACGGTCACAATGGTGTTTCGTTAGGCAATGGCCAGGCAATCTCTACTCAAGGATTCGATGGAGATCGGCTGCCTGTACGGCAACACCCGGTGGTGGGGTATCTGAGCAATCCCTACCTCGGTTGGGCCTACGCCCCCGACAACTGGCTCGGCCGCTAGCTAGCTCACAGGAGGGTGAAGTGGCGATCCTAAGCTCATTAGGATCGCCACTAACCCGCAATTATTTTTCGTTGGTTTTGGCTTTAAACCCAACAACACCCAGCAGCAACCCTACCGCAAACCAGAGCTGAATTACGTAGAGAGTTGAGAATGTCTGATATTGAATAGCTTGGGCTGTCAGGTAACCCAACAAAGCCAACACCACTATGTGTTCGGGCTGCCACTTTTTAGTTTGCAATATTCGCACTGCCGCCCAAACCAGGGCTCCAAAAAAACTCAGCAACAGTGCAAATCCCACCACTCCGGTTTCGGCCAGAAGCTCTAGCGGCTCATTGTTGACAATTGGCCAACCAAAGTAGGCTTGTTGGTTATTATTTGTAGCGGGTCCAAATTGACCTGGCCCAATTCCCATAATCGGGTATTTCTTTATTAAATCTATCGCAAGTGCGCGGCTCATGGCCCGTGAGTCGGAGTTCTCGTTGATATCAGTAACATGGCTTACATATGAGCCAGAACCAGTATTTTTGCTCTGGGTGTCTTCTATGGGCTTGTGAAAAACAGTAATTATTAAGATCGAGCACAAATAGGCACCCAACATAATAGCAAGGGTTGGCCAGATCTTACCAGAACGGTGTTTTGGCATGCATGCATATATAACCACGAGGGTTAGTGCCAATCCGATATACCCAAGTAGCCCACCGCGCGACACAGTTAGAAATAATGGCAAGGAAAACAAAAACAGCAAACCCCAAAGTAATCGCGATTTTTTATAACTGCCAAACAGCAATATCGAAACAACTACTGCTATGGGCAGCAACAGATAAGAAGCAAAATAGAGCGGCTCTAACGCCGTTGCTTGAGGTCTGGCATAGCCAAACAGGTTCCATTTGTAGCGGGTAGCCAACCCAGTAACCGTTTGGGGCAGGCCATAGAGATCACCAAAATATTGAAAGATAGCAAACAGCGATGTCGCGGCTGCACCCGCAAACAAGCCTTTTATTATTGCAGCTAGGTACTGTTTTTGGTAGATAATGCCAACCGACACTGCCAGCGCAGAGGTGTATAGAGTAAATATAAACACTTGGGTGGCCCGCATATGGTTGATAGAGCCTGGGATTAAAATAAACAGCCAAAGCACAAACAGCGCTAGTGGCACCATCAGACTATTTGGCTTAAACTTTTTGAATTTCATAACGAACCAAATTGCCCGCAAAATGATTAAACCGCCAATAAACAAGCTAGGTCTTAGAGTAACCCCAGCAAATGAAAATGATGGTATGCGCTCAAATGGCAAAAGAAATGCTAACAGCGCTAACAAGTACTTATCGGGGTGTTTCCTAGCGTCGAGATAAAATTTGTTTATAAATTGATTCATGTAGCTTGGCTATATTGTTCCAGTCAAAATGCGCCGCCAGCTCATGGGCACCGCTTGCTAATAGTTTAGACAATTTTGGGTCATTCAACAAATCGTTAATAGCTAGCTCAATTGTGTAAGGCTTGTTATTGGCCAATAAGTAACAGTTTTTTCTGTCTTGAAGTAATTTGTCTTGGCTAGGGCCGGTTGTAATCACTGGCTTGCCATGAGCTAGAGCGGCCAGTACACTGCCCCGTCGCAAACTAACTGGCTGGTTAAAGGGCAGGGCCACAATATCGCATATCTGAAGCAACCCCGAGATCTCGCTATCGCTCAAGTACCCCAGCCAATCAATATCGGCACTGGTATGAGCAATTTGCTTGTTTAGTTCTTTATGATATTGGTCTTTTGGATTGTAGCCAGACGAAATTAATAGCTTAGCGCTTGAGCCAACCCTGGACACGGCCTCGACTAACTTATCTACCCCTTTGTTCTGATCGAGCAGGCCCCAGGTAAGAATTAACTTTTTGTGGCCAGGATTATACTTAGATTTTAAGTCATTTAGCTGGCCATCGCTAAACTTAGCCACCTCAATATTGCTGCCAATTGGCACTACATAGAAATTCTTGCGTGGAAATCGTCTTGAAAGCACCTTGTAATCAGCTTGGTTAGAAACTATTACATCCTCAACTGGTTTTATTAAAACCTCAACTCGCTTTCGGCCAAGCCAACTGGCATCGTGATACTCATGTGAAGTAACAACAACTGGCAGTTTAAGCTGCTTGGACACCTCTTTGGGTATCAGAGTTGAGCCCAAGGTGCGGCCAAATTTAACCGATGAATACTGCATGTGGATAAGGTTTGCCTGGTCCTTTTTTACCTGCATAGCTATTTTCTTGGCCACGCCCTGTCGCCAATTACCTACAAACGGTTCGGTAATAGCCGTTTTCTCTGCACCTACAGAGGTTATTATCTTGTGGTCTACTTTTAGATGCTGGCTAAGCCGTTGCATATAATAGCCCACCCCATCTTTAATTGGCGGATACGAGCCGCATATAAATTCAACTTTAACTGGTTTGCTGCTGTTCATGTGATAGTATAATTATATCTTAGCTTACAGTTTTTCAATAATGGAGGATTCAAAATGGCACAAGCAAAACGAGCACTAATCACGGGCATTACTGGTCAGGATGGAACCTACTTGGCTGAGTTGCTAGTAAAAAAGGGCTACAAGGTATACGGTCTAATCCGGGGCCAGAATAACCCCAAGCAAGCCATGATAGAGGAGCTATTGCCTGAGATTGAGCTACTCGAGGGGGATCTGGGAGATATGAGCTCTTTAGTTTCGGCGGTTGAATACTGCCAACCAGACGAAGTGTACAATCTGGGCGCAATTAGTTTTGTAGCATTTTCTTTTAAACAGCCCGAGGTGACCGGAAATATTACAGGACTAGGAGCCCTTCGTCTATTAGAGGCCATCAGAATAGTGGATGGTGGCAAAGGAAAAATTCGTTATTATCAGGCATCAACAAGTGAGCTGTTTGGCAAAGTTCGCGAAGTGCCCCAAACCGAAGAGACGCCCTTCCACCCTCGCAGCCCTTATGGCGTCGCGAAAGCTTATGCCCACTACATGACTATAAATTACAGAGAAAGCTACAATCTACATGCCAGCTGCGGCATACTCTTTAACCATGAGTCGCCACGTCGTGGGCTAGAGTTTGTAACCCGCAAAATAACTAACTCGGTTGCAAGAATAAAGCTTGGCCTGCAAAAGGAAATAACACTTGGGAATTTAGACTCAAAGCGAGATTGGGGTTTTGCAGGAGATTACGTTGAAGGTATGTGGCTCATGATGCAGCAGAAAAAGCCAGATGATTACGTCCTGGCAACCGGAGAAACCCATTCGATAAAAGAGTTCCTCACAGTAGCCTTCAAAGAGGTTGGTATTAACAATTGGAAACCATATGTTAAGCAAGATCCGCGCTTTATGCGGCCGGCCGAAGTTGAGCTGCTAATTGGCAGCCCTGAAAAAGCAAAGAAAAAGCTTGGCTGGAAACCAAAAGTCGGTTTTGAAGAGTTAGTTAAGATGATGGTTAACTCAGACTTACAGCAAACTGAAAGCAAAATTATTGGCAAGGCGGTCAAATAGCTTTAGTTGAAACTACCGCTTGGAGAGTTTGTTCAAGCTATCAACTATCACTTGTGCTGATTTGTCCCAACTGAATTTTTTAATCTGCTCTCTACCCTTTTGCACAAGAGCCTGCATTTCTTTTTGATGCGTTAGAGCAAACTCAATCTTGCTAGCAATGTCTTTTACATCTTTCTCATTGGCATACAGCGCCGCATCGCCACCAACTTCTGGCAGCGACGAGTTGTTAGCTGTTAACACCGGCACGTCACAGGCCATGGCTTCAAGTATAGACATGCCAAAGCCCTCATAAAGACTTGGAAAGGTATAGAGTGTAGCGCCCCGGTATAGTTGCTCTATGTCATCCTCATCGACATAGCCAGTCACCACTACCCTGCCGGGCTCTTTAACCGACTTAATAGCATTATGAATGCCTTCGTCGTTCCAGCCCTTGCCGCCAGCCAACACAAGCGCATATTCTTTTTGCAGTTTTGCCGGCAATGAATTATAGGCTTGCACCAAGCGTTCAATGTTTTTACGAGGCTCAATGCTTCCTACGAATAACAAGTACTTAGCAGGAAGCCCATATTTTTTGCGCACCGACTCACTCAATTTACCCGGCTTAAACTTGTTGGTATCTATGCCGCATGTCGCAACTACCACCTTTTCTGGATTGGCACCATATATCTTTACAATGTCTTGCTTGGCGGCTTCGGAAATAGTGATTATAAGGTCAGATTTTTTGACTGTTTGGGGTACGCGGCGCTCAAGATATTTAAGATTTTTTTTGTTAATTGTCTCGGGGTAATAATGATAGCCTGTATCGTAAATAATTGTTGCTGTCTTAGCACCTGACAGCGTTGGAAAGCGGCGAAAGTGAGTAAATAAGTATACATCGGCTTTAGCCGCAGTCATAAGCTCTATAGGGGGTAAAATAGCCCGACGATTGGCGAGATTAAAAATCTTAGCTGGCACGTACCTTATTAACTTAAAGCGTGTGTCTTTTGGGTAGAGCTCTTTGAACTCGGTTGATCGAGTTAAGAAGTAGAGGCCAAAAACAATATAGTCGTTAGCCTTGTCATACTGCTTCATGCCTTGGTAAATATGAAAAATGTAGTGTGCTATGCCTGCTGCAGGCACTCGCTTGTTGTTAAAAGTTGGGGTTGCCTCAAAAAATATTTTCATAGCTCACCCATTATGACCGATGCCTACCGACAGATTCAAGTACTTGGAGGGTCTGGCGGGCTGTATTTTGCCAGCTAAACTTTTTAACTTGCTCGTGGCCTTGGGCAATTAACTGGCGGCGAAACGCAGCGTCTTTCAATACTCTCGTTACGCCATCCACAAACTCCTTATTGTTTTCGGCCAGAATTGTGGCGCTACCCGCCACCTCTGGTATTGAGGAGTTGTTGTAAGCAATTACCGGACAGCCAGCCTGCATAGCTTCTAATATTGGCAGGCCAAAACCCTCGTACTGGCTTGGAAACAGAAAGGCTTCGGCGTGGTGGTAAAGCCAGTTTAGCTGTGCATCACTAACAAACCCAATGCGTTTAACGCTATTTGGATTTGTTAGTTTTTTGATATTACCGAGAACTGCTCTTGTTTCTTTAAGCTCCGTATGCACAAACTCGTTGCCCACAAGAAGTAAATTAAGGTCATTTTCTGTTAAGAGTTTATTAAGCTCGGGTATAACTGTGTTGACACCCTTTCTGTAGTCGGCCCCGCCGACATATAGCAAAAACTTTTTGGCAACGTTGGCTTTTTTTAGAAGCGTCTTTGTGGCAGGATCTTGTTTAGGCAGCGAGTCAGCAGCTAGATATATGGTTGACACCTTGGTGGGCTTAATACGACCGTCAAACTTTATTAAGTCCCTTTTAGATGCATTAGAAATACTTACTATCTTAGTGGCTTTGTAATAGTATTCTAAGTTCTTGAAATACAGCTTTCTAAGTCTTAGTCTTCTATAATATTCCAACAAGCTACCCGGCCTAAATCCTGACAGTTCAGGCTTTAAGTATTTGTCTTTGTAGAGCAATGGGATTAAGTCGTATAGCACAGCCACTACTGGTATTGAGCCGGCCTGGATTCTAAATGAAACATCGGTTTGGAAGAACACATCGATATTGCTTTTTGATATGTTAAGTTTCGGCGTCTTAACCACAAAAGCCCTTAAATATTTAATGTTTTGCATGTAGTTGTTGGGGGCGATAACTGTCGTAAATTTAAACTTCGGGTCGAGACCAAGCGGTTCGATAATATCTTTATCATTCACAAATAAAACATAGTCGTTAGTATGATCAATAGCCGACAATTGATGTACCAAACGACTAATATACATTCCAATGCCACGATATTTGTTGCCTAGACTAAGCGGTCTTAAATCTATGCCTATTTTCATTTTTTTACTCCCAGCCATTTCGCTATTCTAACCAACTTAAGTCTAACGCAGTGCCTTACATAGGGGCCATAAAATTGTGCCCAACGATGTCTATAGTAGTGTCTATATATTTTTTTGTAATCTTCACCAAAATATCGCCTATAGAACTCTTTGCGAACTTTTATGCTATCACTAAAATATGGGGTAAAGAGTAATTTTGGCACAGCTCTGAGCTTATACTGAGCCATAAGTTTTCCGCCACTGTCAGACTTACTGTCATTGTATAGAACAGCCTTGGGTGTTACCAAAAGTTTATAACCTTTTTTGGCGGCTCGAAGTGAGAAGTCGGCATCGGCAAAATACTGCGGGAACTTTTCGATATCGTAATGGCCTACATCTTTAAAAGCACCGGCCGGTATTAACACGCCCATGCCGGTGAGCCACTTAGACTCTATTGGCCGCTTGCTCTTTGGCTCATCCTCTTTATGATAAAGCTCACCAGTTTCATAGTTAAAATCAGCACCAAAGTACCAAACCCTTTTTCGGTCGTTCATAAAGTAAATTAGTGAGCCAACTAAGGCCTTGGGGTTCTTTTGGGCACACTCAACCAGCTCTGATATCCAGCTTGATCTTAACTCAACATCGTTATTCACGGTTATTATGTAGTCCGCGCCGTGTTTTAAAGCATAGTCAACACCAAGATTTGTACAGCCTGTCCAATACAGACTGCCCGTGCCTTTTAGTATGGTAGTTTTAGGGAATTTAGCCTTAATGGCCTCAGAACTGCCGTCGGTCGAACCATCGTCTACAATAACCATTGTAAAGTTGGGGTAGTCGTTTTCAAAAAGTGTTTTTAGAAACGCCAGGGTGTGTTCTTTGCGATTGAAGATTGGTGTAACTACGAATACGCTTGGGTGTTTGGATTTTGCCATCGTTACATTCTCGCAACCTTCTCATAGACTTTCAAGGTATTCTTAACCATTTTTTCTTTGGTAAATTTTTTAGCCTGAACCCTACCCCTTTTTATCAAGTTAGCTCTTAGTTTTTCGTTTTCGGCTAGTTTGGTCATTTTTAATGCAATGTCTTTTATAGATTGCGGATTACAGTACAGAACTGCATTTCCACCCACCTCGGGTAGCGAGGTGGTGTTTGAGCAGATCACTGGGCAGCCACACACCATAGCATCTACTACCGGTATACCAAACCCCTCGAAGAGTGAGGGGAAAATAAGGCCGAAGGCATTTTGGTAAAGACCCGGTAGCTCATCATTGTCTACGTAGCCTAAAGACTTAATAACTTTGCCAAGGTTATTTTTGTTTATATATTTCTGAACCTCATCTCCTTTTTGCTTTTTTATTCCGGTTAAGACCAGCTGGTAGTTGGGATATTCTTTTGAAAATTCCGAGAAGGCCTGGAGTAAGCGTAGGTGATTCTTGTGCGGCCATGTGGCGGCCGGGTAGTAAAAATAAGGTTTGTCGGTTGACCTTTTTATAGATTTTTTATCGAGCAGACTGGCGTTGTAGTTTAGATGAACGGTAATAATCTTTCTTTGAGCAATCGAGAGTTTTTGTACCAAGCATTGCTTGGTGAATTCAGAAATACTAATTACTGCGACGGCTGAATCACAAGACTGCTTATAGGCTTTTCTTCGAAAAGCTAGATCCTTTTTATCAAAAAACTCAGGAAAGTATTCTTGCTGAATATCCATAATGCTGACTATTTTTTTCACAGAAGTACCTAATAAGTATGGCTGAACAGTTTGCAGTGGAAAGTGAAGCAAATCAAGACCTAGGTTTTCTACAAAACGACTCATAAGTTCTTCGTTTGAGACGCGTTTACCCAACTTGCCCAAAACTTTTCGAGCAAACGATCTTTTGTCGGCATAAACAATGTAAAAGTTTTTTGCCCCCACCTTGATTGTCTTGGCGTTGTGGAGGTTTAACAATACATAGTATTCGTTTTTTTGATCAATCGTTTCGAGCCCCGAGATAAGGTCTCGACAATAGGTTTCAATGCCGCCCGATTTATTTGGCTGAAAATCCAGCAAGGAGATGCCGATTCTCATTTGGTTACTTCCTCGATTATTTCTTTAAGGCGGTCTTCGTAATGCTTAATAGTAAACTTTTTTTCTGCCCAGAGCCTAGTTTTTTCCTGTTTACTCTTAATTTCTCGAGACGTTAGCTTGTTAATCGTGTTAAGCAGGTCGACTAGTGTTTCTACTCTATCGTCTTTTAGTGTGTAGCCGTGGCCGTCCACATCAACGTGGCTCTCTTTACTAAGGACCGGTATGAGCCCTTGGTGCAAGGATTCTATAGCTGACCCTGGGCTACCCTCACTACACGACATAAGTATGCTGAACTGACAATCTTTTATTGCCTCGTAATACTCGCTGCTCCTTTGTAGAACATAGCCATGGGTATGTATGTTTGGCGTATTATACAATACGTCTTTGTAGATACTCGTAAACTCGCCATCAAGATATGTAATAATGTGTAACTCAAAATTATTCGGCAGCTTTTGCCAGGCATCGAGTATAATATCTAGCCCTTTGTGTAGGTTGCCTGGTCCCGCCATAAACAAAAAGCCAAGTTTTCCACTTTTTGTCTCTAGTATTTTACGCGGATTTTTTATTGACATGGAGGCGCCCTCTAGATTGTAAACATCTTTAAAGCCCGAGTATGTCTTAGCGGCATCGCGGTTACCGAGCACTATGATAGCATCGGCATTTTTGTTGGCCAGCTCTTCGGAATCGGCTATTTTGCGATCCAACTTATATTCCATGTTGTGTCGTTGCTTAAAGTACTCGGCTCGTCTTTCCTCTTGGCTATTGTGATACTTCCAGTAGCTCCCAGTGGAATAATATACCAGTTTGTTGTCGGCAGATTTTAATTTTTCTATGTTGGCAAAGTTTTTGCCGCCATGATAAATTACTATGTCATATTCGCCCTCAATCGGACCGGTGTCGTCCCAATTAATCACATCAACCACATAGCCAAGTTGGTTTAGAACCTTGGGAATTGTGCGCCCCGCCCCGTTGTTCGAAAAAAGCGGCGTGGGCCTGCTCTCTAGCTCGTCCAAAACCGGCGGCACTAAGTAGCTTACTAACACTCGCTTGTCATAGTTACTTTTTAGATATTGATTGTAGCCAATTATCCTTTTTTGAGGATTTCTTGGGCGATTTTTTAGCCTAAGTAGTCGCTTAAGTATCATAGTGCCCTTCAACTGTACGGCTTACTGAGGTGTCAGAGCTGTAATATACCATTGGATAATCTTGGTATACCCCTACTGGCAGTACCGAGCTAACCCGCATTTGAAAATCTCGATCATCGAAAGAACAAACGCGCTTTTCTGGGGGGAAATAACCACCCACTAATTCCCAAGCCACGCGAAAGAATGAACAAGACGACTGGCTCATGTTGATACTGTTAAGATGATTAAACTGTAGAGCATCTTTGGGGCCGTATTTAGTTAAAGCAAGATTCTGAGACCGGATCGCATGGTGCGCAGGTAGTTTCTCGCCCTCTTTAAACCACAAACTGCTGCCGCCCAACATATATATGCTGGGGTTGTTTTTGTAGGTTTCTACAATCAGCTCTAAACAATCTGTCGTTAATATATCGTCGGCATTTAGAGTAATAAATAGTTTATTTTTGGAGCCCTGAATTGCCAAGTTGAGGGCGCCGAATTGCTTTAGATTACTACCTGAATCGTTATTAATCAGATTGAGATCGATATTTTTGGTTTTGTTTTCTAACTGTAGTCGCTCCATCACTTCAAATGAGCTGTCTTGAGAGTTGTCATTAACAACTGTTACAGTTAGTGCTTTTTTGTATGTTTGGTTCCGAATACTTTTGAGTGCTCGCGGTAGAAAGTGGCCATGATTGTAACATGGTATCACTATCTCTATAGAGCCTTCAAAGTCGGCCGGTCGTTTAGCTTGACGTATCTTTTCCCTATCGATACTTCTTACAAACTTTTGGATATTTTTTTGTATACTCTCGTCTACATCGGTGAAAAGGCGTTTTTTTATGTGGTGCTTGAGTTGACCCAGCATTTTAGGCTTTGTTCAGTATAAAGTTAGTTTTATCAGAATATAGGTCCTTAAAAAACTTATGTTGCTCTTTAGGGGGTAGATCGTATACAGGGTCAAACTCATTATTCCACGGAAACTTCTCTTTTCGATCAGCTTTTTTAAGATAGCCCTTCATATAGGCTTCTCGGGGATCCAAACCCTTTGCCTGCGATTCCGAAGTTACATATATGGCATTGTTGTAATAGACCTCTGCTAGCTTGTACCTATTATTCTTTGCTAGCTTATGTAGCATAGAAATGCTTTGGCCATAAAAATGATCGCCGGCCCAAAAATAATCTTCTGAATACTTAACAGAGAAGTCCAGGGTCGGAGGAATCTTTTCATTAATTTCGGCTATTATTAGTTGGGGTCTAAATTCTTCAAGAGTCTTTGACAACACAAAATAGTCATAGCCATCTATATCTAGACTTAAAACACCAAACTTTTTTGGCACTTTAAAACTCTTCAAAAGTGGTAAAACATTCAAAGGGGTAACAAACGTCTTGGCTAAACTAACATCGTAGTCCTTTAAAGACTGAGCTAGTATGTGAAACTTTGCAGGATCACACTCAACCGCCAATCCTGACCAGCCAGATTTATAAAAGCTATATGAATTTGACATCTCCAGTCCATTACTTGCACCGATATCGACAAAATACTGATTAATGGAGGGAAATGTCTTTAGATATCTCTTTATTTTTAAATCTTCCCCCAAGTGAGACGAGCCTTTTGTCTCTTCCCTGTCTAGTCGGCGTATCTCATAGCCATATTTATTAGCAACATTTTTTATCACCCCCCTCATACAAAATCAGTCCTTCTTAACTAATGCGGGCATTAATACTAGAGTGTCTTCGCCAACCGTCTTTACTGTTTTAAATGGCCCCTCCCAGGGTCCGTCCAAAAATGCCCAGGTTATTTTTTTGGTGTGGCTTCTTACGATCTTATCCAGCTCCTCGAACGACCATTCGCGCAAATGCCAATAATTTTTTGGGGTGCCGTCTGGGTTGGTGTATTCGGGGCGTCGATTTGGTGTGGCAAAGAATACGACTCTTTTAGATACCCGCAATAACTCATCAATAAATTTGTCGTAATCTTCCACATGCTCAACAACATCTACGCATGTAACAACATCGAAAAAATTATCTTTATACGGTAGGTGGTAGCCATCGTACTTTTTTAGTTCTTTAACTTTAGGATTCTTACCTAGCACATGCTTGGTGCAATAATCCACAGCTTTCTCATCTACGTCAACAGCATAAACCTCTTTAGCGCTAATTGAAAGAAGATTCATGCCATATCCAATTCCCATGCCGACATCGAGCACTTTATCGCCCTCTTTTACAAAGCGGTTTAAGGCATAAAAGTAAGATTCTTTTTGGCAAGGCACCTCTATAGGGCCGTCTGTGGTTGTGTATTCAGATGGATCCTTGCTACTACCGGATTCTTTAGGCACCCGTTCAATTTTGTAGCCAAGTTTGTTAAATACTTTTTTTAGTTGCGACTTCATATTAACCCTCTGATTAGTTGGAAATTCATCAAAAAACACTAGAAAATCATCTATTATATTATCATTTATTGTTAGGCTCTTTGGCATAATAAACGATTTTTTATCTGATTTTTCCCACGTTAAGGTCCAGCTAGGTTTTTCCTGCGAAGGGTGGCTGCCGCCTGCAATGTCGGTGTTAACCACCATGTTATATTTTGGCCATACAAAATACTGATTGTTTATAACCATGTTTAAATAGTAGTAAAAGTCCCAACAACCGCTTAATGAACCGTCTTGCACAGCCCGGTACGACACAAGCAAATCACTACCACCGCGTAATAGCACCTCTGGGTTCTTGTTTTCTGTTTTTTGGAGTAATGACTCGCGGTTAAAATCCAAGTTTTCCCAGCGGTCCTTCCATGTTGCCCACCCCCAAGACGAAAAACGCGGCGCCAAAAACACATCTTTATTTAGGCTATCCATATTTCTTCTGTCAAACGGATATCTTAGACCTGTAACGCCCGCTATTCTCTTATCTTGGGCATATCTATTAAGTGCCTGTTTCATATATTCAAAAAAGCCGGGGGCCACACAAACATCGTCTTCGAGAATTATAGCTTTATCGTATTTCTTAAAGACCGTGTTTAAGCCTCTTTGTATTGACTCACTCAGGCCCATGTTGTTTTTAGCATAAACTTTTTTTACGGTTGTCCAATTAATGTCATTTATCAGCTTTCTAACCTTTTCTACACCTGGCTGATCGGCCGTGTTTCTTGGCCCGTCAGCAAACACGTAGAGCATGGGGATATTGTTGGCTTTTAGACATTCTAGTGCTTCTGCCAGCTGCTTCTCGCGACTAAATACAAATAAAACTACCGGAACTTCACTGTGGTTCTTTCTCATATTAAGGTTAGGTTCTTTTTAGAAGCGTAGTAATTTTCATAAAATTCACTCGAGTCACTATAAGGACCTGTGAACTTATTTTTTTCAGGATTATAACGATAACTATTGTACCCAAAATCTTCAAGTATCTTAAAGATCTCTCGTGCACTGGAATTTGCCCCCTTCAAGGGTATTTCTGAAACCTCAAAGGATAAAATACTTATCTTATTGTTTTTTAATAATAAAGCTGCGCCCTGCAGAACTTGTTTTTCAAAACCTTCAACATCAATTTTTAAGAAGTCAATTTTATTGATCTTGGTTTGTTTAGCAAAACCGTCTAACTTTTGGGTTTCAACAAAGATCGATTTTGTAGGCTTGTGATCACCAAACTGCGGTTTACCAAATGTATTCCAAGCCGAATATTTTTGATCAAAAATATTCATTTTGGTTTTACCCGGCTTATTACCCATCGCAACCATATAGGGACTTACATTATCGACCCTATTTAAACTGAGAGTCTCAAGCATCAATCGATATGTATCTGGAACCGGCTCAAATGAATATATGTGCCCAGTTCCTTTTAGCAATTTAGCAATATAAACACTGTGCAGACCAACATTTGCCCCTAAATCAATAACAACGTCATTTTTTTTTAGTAGTTTATCATAGGCCATAAACTCCGGTTTGTAAAAATCATGAGATATAGCATCATCAGTACTTGTTAGATCCCAAGGATACTGAATAAACCTAATGCCAAAGTGGTCTGTTAGAACTGTTGGATTATCATATTTAATTCTCTTTCTTTCTTTATTAAAATCAATTCCCTTGCTGTGAATTTTTTTTAAGGAGCGTTTTACTCGACTAGGAATGACCTTTTTGATGTTGTAGTAGTTATTTCTTGTCATTATATTTAAAGTTCAGAAGGACTTCCCTTGATTTGACAACGGGGGGAACCCCTGTGTTGTAAAAGTCATATTCAGCTATCTCAAATCTAGATGCAGATTCTACCCAGTCAAATATTTCCGAGTTGAATTGATCGGAAGCAATAAATGCTGTTAAACTATAGCCCCCCGGTGACAAGTTAACATCTTCAATATTTAATGTAAACTCGTTTTTGCCAGGTTTAAGGACTAATTTTTCGCCCACGCTATAGTTAGTTAGATTGCTTACTTGATTACCCTCGTGGTCATTTATATCTATGGATAACTTGAAATTGTCATACATATTTTTGGTTTTATTATTAATCTTTAAAAAGCACCTTATGCTGCGGTCTTTTTCAACAGTGCTTTCAGTTATTATGTCGGTAAATCTAGCGTGCCCATTTCCGCTTCTGTCCTTACGCTCTTTTACGGGGATAGAAGCCAAAGAGCTAGAAGACTGGGAGTAGCTTTCAACAACCTTTGAGGTTTCCCCCACCTCCATAATCTTGCCGCCGCTAAGCCAAATACATTTACTGCAAATGCTCCTTATGGAGTCCATGTTATGACTAACAAATATAACCGTGCGTTGTTTGTTTCTAGTTACGTCACGCATTTTCCCCAAGCTTTTACGTTGAAATTCAGCGTCGCCTACCGCCAGAACCTCGTCAACTATTAAAATGTCTGGCTCCAAGTGGGCAGCAACCGCAAAGGCTAAACGCACATACATGCCCGAACTGTAAAACTTAACCGGGGTATCTAAAAACTTTTCAACACCAGAAAAAGCCACAATCTCATCGAACTTGGCATCGATTTCTTTCTTTTTCATACCCAAGATAGAGCCGTTAAAGTAGATATTCTCGCGTCCTGTGAGCTCGGGGTGAAACCCAGTACCAACCTCTAAAAGACTGGCCGATTTACCGCGCATAATAATCTCTCCGTCAGTAGGCTCAACTATTCTAGAAAGCACCTTGAGCAAAGTGGATTTCCCCGAACCATTCTTGCCAATCAAGCCAATAACGTCGCCTTGTTCAATATTTAAGTCAATTTCTTTTAAAGCCCAAAACTTTTCTTTTTTGAGCTTGTGACCAGTAATAAGTTCGATCGGTTTTTTTACCACGCCTGCTAAAGCATCGCGAAAAGTAACTGTTCCTGGCGCTGCCTTGGCCTCATGGCTTATAAGATAAGCCTTTGATAGATTTTTGATTTCAATTACGGCCTTGCTCATATTATGTCCGCAAATTCTTTTTCTTTAAATTTAAAGTAAATTAAACCAACTACAAAGGACAGTCCGGCCACACCAATAGAAAGCCATGTTAGCGGCCAATTAATAGGTGTTGTGTGTAAAAAACTCGAGCGCATCATGTTAATAACTCCCGTCATGGGGTTTAGATATAGAATCCACTGATATTTTTGTGGAATTGCAGTCACCGGATAAATAACTGGTGTTACAAACAGCCCCACTTGAACCAGAAATGGAACAGCCTGTTTAACATCACGGTATTTTACATTCACGGCTGCCAAATACATACCAACACCCGATGCCGCTATGAACGTTATCAGCAGAGCTGGTATTAATAATGCCACGGCCTGCCAAGTTGGCGGGAATTTAAAATACACCAGTAATCCAACAAAAATAACAAAGGCGAAACAAAAATCAATTAGACCAATAAGTGTAGAGGAAAGCGGCAAGATTAACCTTGGGAAATACACCTTGGTTACCACTGCCTGGTTATCTACCAGGCTGTTGCTAGCGCGGGTCAGTGCCGACGAGAAGAAGTTCCAGAAAAGTAACCCCGTAAAACTAAAAATGGCGTATGGCACAGCCGAGTTGCCCGAGGTTATACCGGCAGCCTTGTTAAAAAACAGTGTAAAAACCACCATTTGCACAAATGGTTGCAAAACTGCCCAACTAATGCCAATGGCAGTTTGCTTATAACGAACTTTTACATCGCGCCAGGCAAAGTAAAAAAATAGCTCGTGATAGGCAAACAGCTCTTTAATGTTAATTGCCAGTCGTTTTCGGGGCTTTATTGCTATCTCGTTCATAGCTTATAAATTATCCTGGTTTTGGCGGTACCAGTCAATTGTCTTTTTGAGCCCTTCTGCAAAGCCAACTTTGCTCTCAAACCCAAACTCTTGTTTGGCCCGACTAACATCGAGCTTTCTTTTGGGCTGGCCATTGGGCTTACTCTTGTCCCAAACTATTGTACCCCTAAAGTTGGTGCCTCTAGCAATTAGCTCTACAAGATCTTTAATTGAGATTTCAAAACTCGAGCCCAGGTTTACAGGATCCGACTTGTTGTATTTCTCAGCTGCTAACATAATGCCTTTTACTGCATCGTCGACATATAAAAACTCGCGGGTTGCCGAACCATCACCCCAAACTACTATTTCATCCTCACCCTTTTTAGTAGCATCGACACATTTCTTTATCAGAGCCGGGATTACGTGTGAGCTCCGAGGATCAAAATTATCACCAGGCCCATAGAGATTGACTGGCAGCAAGAATATTGAGTTGAAGCCATACTCTTCACGGTAACCTTGGCTTTGCACCAACATCATTTTTTTAGCCAAGCCATATGAGGCGTTCGTTTCTTCTGGGTAACCATTCCACAGATCTTCTTCTTTAAAAGGAACAGGGGTGTGCTTGGGGTATGCGCAAACCGTGCCCAGAGCCACAAACTTGGGAATTTTGCGCAGGTAGGCTTGGTGCATAAGTTGCACGCCCATCATAAGATTGTCGTAAAAGAAGCTCCCGGGGTGTTCACGATTTGCACCAATCCCGCCAACACGTGCCGCCAAGTGGATTACCGTATCTGGCAGGAAGTCGTCATACAGGCGATTAATATCCTCGAGCTTTACGAGGTCATATTTATTATGTTCGGCAACATAAACATTTGCACCTTGTGTTTTAAACTTATTAACCAAATGGCTGCCTAAGAACCCGCTGCCACCAGTCACCAAAACCGCCTTACTGTGCCAAAAACCTTTACTCATAAGTTATATTTTAGCAGAAGCTGCGATCTAAGGGGTTACAGTAACATCCAAGAATGCACCAATGTCATTCATGGTTGCCCCGCCCTCAACTATAGCTTGGAACTTTTCACGGAAGGTGCCCAGTGGTGTTGAGCCCGAGGTTGTAAACGGAATGTTAAACTTAGCTATCTGGCCAGGCTGTACCACATGCTGATCGGCAGCCAGAGTGGAGCCATCGGCTTCGTAAACCGCAGCAAAGGTGGTAGCCGGACGGTCGCGGTTGCCGCCAGCCCAGGTGTTGCCAAATATGCTCGATCGGTTTATGGGGCTAGCTGTGGCCAGGTGCACTGGTTTGCTACCAGCCGGGCCACTGCCAACCGAAGCATCGTCGTACCAGGGCATGTTGCCAGTGTTTTTGTAATTTACAAAGCCAGTAAAAGAATTACCGCGCTTAATAGTTGGGTAGATGGATTGGCCTGCAAAAGACTGGGAGTAGGTTGGCGTTTGAACAGTCACATTTAAGAATGTGCCAATATCGTTAAATGGTCCTGCCCCCTCTAGCACCGGTAAAAACCTTTCGCCATATACCCCTGGGGTTGTTCCTAGCGGTGTAGTAAATGTGATATTAAACTTAGCGACTTGGCCAGTCTGAACAACGTGTTGATTATCGGCCAGCGTAACCCCATCTGCCTCATAAACAGCTGTGAAGTTGAGTGCTGGACGGTCGCGATTACCGCCAGCCCAGGCATAACCGAACTGACTCGAACGGTTGATAGGGTTTGCGGTAGACAAGTGGACAGGCTTGGTGCCAGCTGGGGCAGAACCCAAAGCGGTATCATCGTACCAACTTGCAGCACCTTCGTTCTTGTACTTTATGAACTCGGTTTGGCTTTGACCTGGCAACATAGTAGGGTAACCAGATTGACCAGCAAAACTAAGTTTATAGCCCTCCCTAACAGACACATTCAAGAAGGCACCAACATCATTAAAAACATAAGGACTCCCCTCAGCCACCGGATTAAAGTTCTCGGCAAATGTACCAGATCCCTGGGTAGGGCTGGCAGTGAATGTAAAACTAAATTTGGCTATCTGACCTACTTGAGCAATATTCTGATCTGGAGCCAGCGTAACCCCATCTGCCTCATAAACGGCTGCGAAGTTGAGTGCTGGACGATCGCGGTTGCCACCAGCCCAGGTCGAGCTGAACTGACTACCTCTATTAATCGGTTTGGAGGTAGCCAGATGGACAGGGCTAACACCCGGCCCGGCAGTACCAACTGAATTGTCTCCGTACCAAGGTAGCGTACCAACATTTTTAAACTGCATCCAAGCAGGGGCAGACTGGCCTGGACTTAAAATGGGATACCCGGACTGGCCGGCAAAAGCTGCTCTATATGGATCGTCGCGCGTTGAACCAAACCAGTCTACAAAGGTCCGCCAAAAATTGCGATTGCCATAGGCGCTACAGCCATCACCAGTACCATATAAATTTGCCATTGCAGCAGCATTTGGTTGATACGGCGTATATGAGTAAAGGGCGGCCGTAGCTCGGTTTTGAATGTTTACGTTACTACCGCCACAGCCACTATTGGGATTGTACTGAATGAAGCGCACACCAGGAGTAAAGGGCACATACCAGTTTGGATTGTTGTCGAAAAAGTTTCTAAAGTGCCGGGCGGCTTGTGTAACCTGATTGGTAAAGCCGTAAAAAGCTGGATCGCAACTACCATTGTCAGGGCAGGCAAAGCCCATAGCGGTGCGGTATTGCCACCTATACGGCCAAGTGTCAGTAACTAGCCCGGTCTCTTTTTGCAGTGTTGCAAGTAATACCTGGGGGTTAATTGTATAGCTTTGCGCCGCCTCCCATATAATTTGCGCCGCAGACTTACCGTTCTCGCTATAGTCCTTAAGGCATGTCCAGGGTGGTGATTCACCCGATATTCCACTAGCATGCCAGGTGTCACAAGTTGGCACCTTGGAGTTTAGAAAGTTTTGAATATCTTGTGCCGACATGCTGTTTTTGTCGGTAAACTTGCCGTCATCAATAATCCGGCCGGCATCCCACGCTGATGCCTCGGCCGCCTTGGCCGGCTTAGGGATGGCTGCCGAAAAAGAGGTGTAGCTAATTAGTACAGAAACCACCAGCCAACCAGCCGCTAAGATGTTGAATAATTTCTTCTTAGTTGACATTTATAATGTCCCCCGATTGACCATTACCTTGGTCGTTAGCAAATAATACGGTCACCGTCCATTCCCCGTTTATAGGAATCTGGCTCTTTGGCACATTAAAGCCTTGGCAGGCATAATAGCTAGTTACCCGAGCTATGGGTGCAGTTTGGGTTATGTCTGCTTGGCCAGTTTTTTGTAGTTTGAGTGTGCAGGTGCCAGTTGTGGCGTTGTTAACCATTGCCCTTACCATAACAGTTGTAGCATTTTGATCGATAGTGGTTATCTGCGGGTTAATCACTCCTGGCTTAGAGGCTTTTTCGGCAGCCTTTTGGCTGCCAGCAAGATCTTTGGCTTCGGTTTGTGGTTTACCGTCGACCTGAACAGGGGCATCGCTTCGTTTAAGACCAGGAATTATTTTGCTTGCAAGGTTTTTAACCTGTTGGCGTTGCCAATAGCCAAGACCCAGCAAAATCAACAATAACGCTCCCAAGCAAAATACGATTAGCCAAACTTTTTTCTTTTTGTTTCTCTTCATAGCGAATAGTCCCCCTTAGGGTTATATTTTAACATAACCGTCTAGATAATATAAAGTGACCTAAACCTGGAGATTGATTTGCTATAATAAGCCAATGATAATTGTAATTTTTGCTGGTGGCCAGGGTACACGACTTTGGCCCCTATCTCAACCAAACTACCCCAAACACCTACTAAACCTAGTAGATAATAACTCACTAATACAAAATACTTACAAACGCGCCTCGACCCTTACCAAAGATATCTACATAGTTACCGAAAAGTCTCATGCCAACGAAATCAAGAAGCAGCTACCCACACTCCCGGCCTCACACATACTAATTGAGCCTGGCCGGCGCGGCACGGCATCATGTATTTTGCTGGCTTTATCGCAGTTGTCTAAAAAGCACAATCCAAACGAAGTAATTATTTTTTTACATGCCGATCACCACATAACCGACAATAAATCATTTAAAGAGTCGGTGAAGGCTGCGGTTTTGGCCTCACAAGAACTCCAAAAAATAGCCCTCATCGGCCTTCAGCCCGATTACCCATCGACCGGCTTTGGATACATTAAGCTTGGCAAGGAGGCAGTGTCTGAGCACGGTCGGCCAGCTTACTTTGTTGAGAAATTTGTTGAAAAACCAGATTTACCAACAGCTAAAAAGTATGTTAAGTCCAAACAATACCTGTGGAATCTGGGCTTATTTGCGGCACCGATTGAGGTTTTCTTAAGTAGTTTTAAATACTTTGCGCCAAATCTATATAGAATCTATGGCAGCTTGGCTGGCCAGAAGAGCAAAGCTACCCTGCACAAGCTGTATTTAGGATTGGCCAACGAGGCCATTGACACTGCTCTAATCGAAAAGCTCGACAAGCCATTGGTAGTGCCGGGAACTTTTGACTGGACAGATATTGGTAGTTTTAACGATTTACACGAACTGCTTAAAAATGGTGGCTCTAACGTCGTTCGCGGCCAAGTTTGCCAAAAAGACTGCAGCGACAGCTTGGTGATTGCCGGCGATAAGCCAATTATGGCGCTTGGCCTAGATGAAATGGTGGTTATAGATAGCCCACATGGCGTTTTGGTGTGTCCTAAATCGAAAAGCCAACTCGTTAAAGAGGGTGTGGAGCTGCTCAATGATCTTAAGTAATTTCTTAGCTTGTGCCAGATAGCAAAAAGGTACATAATATGTTAGGAACTTGTGCAAGCTTATCGAGGCAAGACGGGGCCATGGCCAAAGAAAAAACATCTATCTGGTTTAAATTGGGAATCGGAGCAGTAATTGCTGCAGCCGGTGCTTTAACGCTGCTATATGCCCTGCGCTTGGCCTATGCCAATCGAGTATTCCCAGGCGTTTATGGCGACGGCATTTACTTAGGCGGTTTAACCAAAAAAGAAGCTATTAAGTTGCTAGATGGTCAGGTAGCTGCCTACCAGAGTACGGCGGTAACTGTTGCCGTAGGCTCCAACAGCCGTAATTATTATGCCAACGACCTGATTGGCCGCAATGATTCCGCTAAACTGGTTGATGATCTTTATAGCTTGGGGCGGATTGGCAACCCATTTACCCAAATATTTGATCAGCTTGGCTTGCTTGTATTTGGCTCAGATAAAACGGTGAGCTCTGTAAGTTTGAGCCCACAAGCCGCCACCGCGCTTAGCAGTTTGGCCAATGAGACCGCCCAGCCAGTAAGCAATGCCAGCTTTATGCTCAATGGTGGTGAGCTGGCGGTAAACCCAGCTCAACCAGGTAAGCGGTTGGGTTTAGGACTAGCTGCACTACAACTGCAGAGTCAACTTGGTCAGCTCAAAAAGGATATTGTTCTAGACACTACTACGCTTCAACCGCAACTTAGCTCTAGTCAGCTCGGAGATGAATCAAAGCTGGTTGAGCCATACCTGCAAAAGCCGTTAGTGCTCAGTGCAGCTGGTAAGAGTTTTTCAATAGATGCCAATACCTTAATCGGTTGGCTCAATGTTAGCTCGCCTATTAAACCTTATTCTTCCAGTTTGTTAAATAACTTTTACAATCGCCAATTGGGACAGGCGGGTGTTGGTTTCGACAAAAACCAGATCGCAGGCTTTGTGGGCAGTATAGCCGCTCAAGTTAACCAGGAGCCCCAAGATGCCCAGCTCACAATCGAGGGGGGCAAAGCCAGCGTGTTTGTACAAAGTCGTGATGGGCGCAAACTCGATGTGGCCGCTTCGACTGATGCCGTTTTAGAGGCTCTCAAAACTGGCCAAAGCCAACCGGTGCAGCTAGCAGTATCGGTACAAAAAGCCGCTGTTAGCAGCGATACCATTGATCAGTTGGGCATAAAGGAGTTGATTAGCGAGGGGGTAAGTTATTTTCCTGGTTCATCAGCCAACCGTATGCAAAATATTCGGGTGGGCGCGGCTCGTTTTAACGGTATATTGCTCAAGCCTGGCCAGGTCTTTTCGTTTGGAGAATACCTAGGCGAAGTCGGCCCCGAAACTGGTTACTTGCCCAGTTTAGTTATTTTAGGCAACCGCGAAGAGTTCCAGTATGGCGGCGGTTTATGCCAAGTGTCGAGCACGGCTTACCGCGCGGCGCTACTGGCCGGTTTGCCTATTGTGCAGCGCGTTAGCCACGCCTTTGCAATTAGCTACTACACCGAGCCTTATGGTGTGCCAGGTGTAGACGCAACCGTTTATTACCCGCAAGTCGACATGAAGTTTCGCAATGATACCGGCAGCTATATACTAATTCAAACCACTATGACCGGCACCACTCTAAAGTTTAGTTTTTATGGCACCAAGACTAAGACAGGGGCTATCCGTGGTCCGTTCTTCGTAAGTGGCAACTCCGACACCACCAAACCTAGCCAAACGGTCTTTTATCGTGATGTTTTGGATCTGGCTGGCAAGGTTATTAAGACCGACACAGTAAATACCAGCTATAAGTCGTCGCTCGATTTTCCAGTAGCAAACTAGTTCTGGCAAGATAGTGGTCGATTAATTTTAACGCCTGTAGCACTTGGTAGCTCCGCACCTAGCTCTCCATTTGCGTATCTCGTTTAGGAAGATAGGCGCCCCATCTATTGAGATGGCCGACGAAAGTAGACGCCCAAAGCCAGGAGCTGTGTAAGTGGCAGCTCCGACACCACCAAACCTAGCCAAACAGTCTTTTATCGCGACATCCAAGACCTAAGCGGCAAAGTAATTAAGACTGACACCATAAATACTTACTATAAATCCTCGCTCGACTTTCCAATTACTGACTAGCTAAGTAATTGTCGATTAGCTTGATATCGCGAATGTCTTTTGTGCTTAGCCTGCCCTGCTTCCATTTGCGCACCTCTTCTAGGGCCGCGAACGGAACAGCCTCAATCACTACTGCCGAAGACAACAGGTGCCCTAAGGTTGGGCTATATGGACTAAAGCCCCAGCTTGAATGAGCTTCAAATGCATCATATGTAACCGGTTCGTCTTTTGGGCCTTTGTAGATTTGCTTCCAGCCGCTTGACTTGAGCTCTTCGAACAAGTCCTCGCTAACAAGCATATCAATGTCGTTGGCCTCACGTAGATTAAGTGCCGCCAGCGAGCAGCTCCCAAAAAGCACATATGAGCCGGGGGGGGTCAGTTTTTGAACGCTAGCTACAATCTCTTGTTTTGTCATATATCTACTAACAATAAGGGTGGGTCTTGCGCCACTCATCTAGCTCTTCGATCGTCCGCACACCATCCTTCATCACGGCTCGGTAGATGTCGGCGGAGGCATACATACCTTCGTCCAGCCCAGGGTATCGACCTTGATCCTTAAGGTTGTATTTTAAAAGTAAGATTGAGTCGCGCTGTTCTTTAGTAAGTTTTTTGTGCCAGCCGAACTCAAACATTTCGGAATCAACTTTGTTCTCCGGCTTCACAACCCACACATCAAAATTCCAGGCCTGGCCTTTGTAGAATATCCGAAATCCTAAGTAAATGCCTTTTGGGTGCCCTGTTTCGGGCTCTAAATAATCTTGTTTGTTGGACACCAATATTCTAACTAGCTCTGGGGTTTCAAGGAGTTTTTGAGAAACTTCTGAAACCTTCCGAATGTCTGGAAAGCTAGAATAAATATGAAAATCGATGTCTGGTTTTACCATAAGCCCATAAGCAAAGCTTCCATCAACATGAATGTCGCCAAGTCTTGCCAGAAGGCTTAGAGTGTCATACTGATCCAGTAAAGCCCGGCCATCTTTTTGCAAAGCCTCAGCTTTTTTATTAGCTTCTTCGAGTGTGATCATGTCTCTATAATACCAGAACTACTATTTGCCTATGCAAAAGCGGCTGAAGATGCCGCTTATAACCTCCTCGGTTACATGGTCGCCGGTGAGCGTGCCAATGATCCGCAGTGCTCGCTGATACTCAACTTGCAAAATGTCACCCGGTAAGCCTTGTTTTAATACTGTTTGAATCTCCTTGAGCTTCTGGTACAGATCGGCTACAACCGATACCTGCCGATTGGTAAGCAGCAAAACGGCATTTGGGTCATGCCCAGCAGCGGCTTTTTTGTAGATAGCATCTAACAGCTCTTTGAGCCCTTTTTTGGTCTTAGCCGAGATATTTATCGAAGGAATCTTACCTAGGCTTACATTGTTTGGATGAGAGTTCGAATCCCACTTGGTATGGAGAATGAGACTGTTATCTGTATCAAGTTTGTCGAGAAGATCCTCTCGCTCAAGATACTTTTTTGTCGCTTCTTCTTTACCAGGCGCAACCAAAACAAGAATCAGATCCGAGCTTTTGATCGCCTCTTGGCTGCGCTGCACCCCAAGCTTTTCGACCACGTCGTCGGTTTCGGCTAGCCCTGCAGTATCGGTAAAGTGAAAGCTTAGATTCTTGTAAGCAATGGTTTCGGTTATGGTATCACGGGTGGTACCAGCTACGTCGGTTACAATCGCCCGTTCATAACCTACTAGAACATTTAAAAGCGTGGACTTACCGGCATTTGGTAGCCCTATTAAGGCCACGCGAAAGCCATTGCGAATTAGCGATAGCGATCGTGCCGAATCAAGCAAGTGATGAGTTGTTTTAAGCAGGCCACTTATCTGCTCGAGCTGGTCTGAATAAGTCGAAGCCTCTAAATCCTCTTCGCTAAAGTCGAGATTGGCAGCAGTGACTGCAGCCAGACCCAATAAAACCTCTTTTATACCGTTAACTTCCCCCGACAATCCGCCAGCCAACTGAAAAGCGGCCAATTTAGCTAGCTGGCTACTCTCGCCCTCTATTAGATCGGCCACGGCCTCGGCCTGTACTAAGTCGAGCTTGCCGTTTAAAAAAGCTCGCCTGGTAAACTCCCCGGCTTCGGCTGGCTTGGCCCCGTTTTTTATTAACAATTGAAGTATGGTGTTTAAAATTATCTGCGAGCCATGACAATGAATTTCGGCCATGTCCTCGCCGGTATAAGAATTGGGTGCGAGCATATAAGCCGTCATGGCCTGGTCTATTTTGGTGCTACCGTCCACAACCCAGCCGACTGTTAGTTTGTTGGGCTCGAGCTTTTGGCCTTTTGTAACCCAAATTCTCTTAAGAACCATCGCGGTCTTTGGGCCCGAAATTCTAACTATGCCAATTGCCGCCCGGCCTGGGGGCGTGGCAATTGCTACGATTGTGGCATCTGTGATTTCGTTGGCCATTGTTCAGGCTTTTAGACCGTTTAGTAGAGTCTTTTTTTGACAACCACAATGCGGTGTGGCTCTTGGCCCTCACTCTCGGTAACTACTTCGGCGCTGTCGGCCAGGTACATGTGTACTTGCCGGCGTTCATAAGCATTCATAGGCTTAAGACGAACTGTTTTGTTGCCCTTAACGGCTTCTTCGAGGGCGGCTTGAGCCATGGCTTTGAGCTTTTCGGTGCGTTCTTTTTTGTAACCAGCCACATCGATAGCCACAAAGCCCTCTGGAGTGCCCTCGCGCCGCAATAATACATTCAGAACATGCTGCAGCGCTCGCAGGTTATCGCCGTTGCGGCCTATTAAAAGCGCTTGATCGGCACTATCAATCATTAATGTGGGGTGCTCCTCATCGTCGTCAACTTCAACCGTGGCCTCAATATTTAGTAGCCTTAGCAGTTCTTGGAGTTTGGCTTGGGCTACACTCAGCTGGCTCATTTTTTCTGACTCTTTTTAGCTTTGGCAGGTTTAGTCCGGGCTGGAAGCTGTTTGATAACATTTGAAATGCCAGTTTTTTTAACCACCTTAACTTCTTCCATTTTTTCAACTTCTTGGCTCATAATCATTTTCTGCTGAATAATAGTAACAATATTGGTAACCGACCAGTAAAGCGGTAGGGCTGCGGGCAGCCGCCAGGCTATAAATACTGTAATTGCCGGAAACAGATAGTTCATCATAGCCGTAGCTTGAGCCTGGGGGTCGCCCTTGGTGTCGGCAGCTTTGGGCGAGATCATCTTAACCTGAATAAATTGAGTTACTCCGGCAAAGATCGCCAAAGCAATGCTAGGTGCGGCCATTGAAACAATGCCCAGCAAGCTCGGTTTAAAGAGGTTGGGGCTAGCGGCGATATCCTTAATCCAGGGCATGTTCTGAACCGGACCATATAGGTTAGATATGGTCTTGGCTATGTCGTTCGTAGCCTGGTTAAACACAAAATATAGAGCAATAAGAAACGGGAACTGTAACAATACTGGCAAACAGGCGCTAAAAGGGTTGATTTCTTTTTCCTTGTAGAGCTCCATGAGCATTTGGTTTTCTTTCTGCTTATCGCCGCCCGCCTTCTTGCGCAATGCTGCTATCTCGGGCTGCAGAGCCTGAAGCTTCTTTTGGCTATGTAGCTGCTTACTAGCCAGCGGCCATAGTGCCAAACGGATCAAAACCGTCATAATTATTACGGCAATGCCGAAGTCGTGACCCGGCAGAACGGCATAAATGAATATCAGCAGGTTTAGCAGCGGCTGTATTAATATGGCGTTTAAGATATTACCCATTCTTAAGAACCTTTTCGCAGCTCAAATCAATCTTGGGTTGGGCAAATGGATTACAGCTTACAACTCTAACAACAGCTAAGCACAAGCCTTTTAACACCCCGTGGTTTTCTACGGCCCGTTTGGTATACTCACTGCAGCTTGGATAATGGCGACAAAAGCCGTGTGGGTAACGGCTGGCTCGCCAGCTATGATCGGGTGAGAGAGTTTTTTGGTAAATATTTATGATATAAACTATAGTTTTCTTCATGACTTGTCTATTATAGCCAGTTTTTTTAGAGCTTCTAAGGCTTCGGCCTTGGTTTGACTGGGCTTTTGTTTGGTTGTGTCGGCTGTGATCATAACTATGATATCAAAACCAGGCTTAATCTGTTGCCAATTGGTGCGCACTACCTCGCTCATTTGTCGTTTCATACGGTTGCGCAATGTGGCCTTTTTGCTTACTTTTTTTGTTACCACTACGGCTAGTCGACTAACGGGCAGGTTGGTGTGACGGGCTTTTATGTAGAGATTCGGGGCAGAGCTTTTTTTGCCAAACTTGTAAACCTTGTTTAGATCGTTTGCTCGGCGCAATCGAAAGGCTCGTTTTAGCATTAGGCCGTAACTCGTTTTCGACCTTTAGCTCGGCGCCGCTTAATAACGGCTTGGCCAGCTCGTGTGCTCATGCGCTTCATGAAGCCGTGTACGCGACTGCGATAGCGTTTTTTAGGTTGGTATGTCTGTTTCATAATCTCAATATTGTACCTGATATTACCTAGTAAATCAATCGGTATAAGTCCTAAGTTATCCACCCCTTTTAGGGTACTCAGAGCTTTTTTTGCAAAAAACTGTGGAAAACCATATGATTGTTATATATAGTTAAGTAATAATGCGTGTTTAGGGGGTGAGTTGTGGATAACACCTATGCTACGGTTTGGAAGTCGGTGCTAGGAGAGCTTGAGGTGGTTTTGTCTCAGGCTAATTATGGTACATGGCTCAAGGGCACCCGCCTAGATTCTATTAAAAATGGTGTGGCTGTGGTATTTGTGCCCAATATATTTAACCGCGACTGGATAGCTCGTAAGTATCATGAACAAATACTAGCAGCTTTGCAAAATGCCGACAGCTCTGTCAAAGAACTGACTTATACCACTCGCTCAAAGCAGGGCTCACAAAAGCCAGGGTCTACACAAACCATTGAACCTAAATCGTCTAGCTCGCCTATTGCTTCTGAGCTCAGGTCTATAAAGAGATCCTCGTTTCAAAGGCCGTTGCAGCGCTATAGTTTTGATAATTTCATTGTAGGTGCTAGCAATCGGCTGGCTTTTTCGGCCGCCCAGCTGGTGGTTGAGCGGCCTGGCGATGCCTACAATCCGCTTTTTATATATGGGCCGGCTGGTGTTGGTAAAACCCATCTAATGTCGGCTATATCGACCGAGATAATTAAGCGTGATCCCAGCACTCAAACTCTATATGTCACTAGCGAGGAGTTCATAAATAGCTTCGTGGGAGCTATTCGAAAAGGCGAGAAGTTTACCAACAAGTATCGCTCGGTTGATGTTTTATTGGTCGATGATATGCAGTTTATAGCCAGTGCCGAAAAAACCAAAGAGGAATTTTTTCACACTTTCAACGCCCTGCACCAGCGCGGCAAGCAAATTGTCTTGTGCAGCGATCGTCCGCCCAAGGAGATCCCGACTCTTGAGGATCGTCTGCGCAGTCGGTTTGAATGGGGCATGGTGGCCGATATTCAACCGCCCGACTACGAAACCAGGGTGGCCATTCTGCTTAATAAGGCCCAGGCGCAAAAAATTAATCTCTCACCCGATGTTGCCGAGTTTATTGCTCAAATTGTAGAACGTAATATTCGCGAGCTTGAGGGTGCACTTATAAAGTTGGGTGCTTACAGTCTGGCTCATAACAGGCCGGTAGATTTAGAGTTAGCTAAGCAGTTGCTGGGTGAACACACCAACAATCAGCCCAAGAAAATCAAGCCCAAGGTAGTACTGGAGCTGTGTGCGGATTACTTTGATATTAGTTTTAAAGACATAGTTAGCACCAAACGAGACAAAGATGTTGTCGTACCAAGACAAGTAGCTATGTACATTATGCGCAGTAAGCTTGGTATGAGCTTTCCTAAGATTGCTAGTTCTCTCGGTAAGAAAGATCACACTACTATTATGCACGGGGTTAAAAAAATACAAGCCGCTCTAACCCAAGACACTCAATTAGGGGGCGACATTAATAAGTTGGCCGAAGAGATGGCCAAAAAATAGCATGTTAGATTTGTGGATAACTATGTTGATAAGTTGTGTACAGTCTGTTTACATGATTAAGCTTTCTACACAATTTAAACACATATTGACATTTAAGATTTTTGGTAATTGTGTAGAACTAAGTGCTTTTGTTTTTTTTATACACCCTAAATGCGCAAGTTTTACATTATATAAGTATTTAATAAATACTTATATAAAAGCCAAAACTAGTGTTATACATACTATCCACACCACCCTATACTGCTGCTACCTATATATATCTAATACAACAGTAATTAGTAAGAGGAGGTTTGAATAATGAAGTTTTCGGTCTTACAAGAAAATATGCAAAATGCTTTAACTATACTTAGCCGGGCAATAGCAACGCGGACTAGTTTACCTGTTCTATCTAATATCTTAATAAATGCTACTAAGCAGGGTGTGGAACTGCAAGCAACCAATCTAGAAATAGCTATTAGCCAAACAATTGGTGCCAAGGTAGAAAAAGAAGGTAAGCTCAGTGTACCCGCTCGCCTTTTTGGTGAACTGGTTAGCCAGCTACCCCCTGGTAAAATACAACTTAGCAGCAACAAAGACAATTTGGTTATACAAACAGACAGCATAAACTCTAGTTTGAATGGCATAGCAGCTAGTGAGTTTCCACAGATACCCAAGATAGCTCCTAAAACCACATTAAAAATACCAGCTAAACAGCTCACAGGTGCTTTAAGCACTGTAACGGTAGCGGCTAGTCTAGACGAATCAAGGCCTGTACTAGCAGGAGTTTATATGTTGTTTACTAAGGGAGCCCTGACGTTAGCGGCCACTGACAGCTATAGATTAGCAGAAAATAAAATTGGATTAGATAATCGTTATGAGCAAGGCCTGATAGTCCCCTTACGCACTGCTCAAGAGGTACAGCGGTCTGCTGGGGCAGACGACCAGGAGGGCGAGGTAGAACTCCAGATTGGCGAGACAGAGCTGGCCTTTAGCTTTGATGATACTGTAATTACCAGCCAACTTATTGAGGGCAAATATCCAGACTACACCAAGATTATTCCAACCAGTAGTAAAACCAAAGTCCAAGTGAACCGGCAACAGCTGTTAAGTAATGTTAAGCTAGCCTCCATATTTGCTCAAGGTGCTGCACATACCATTCAGCTTAATGTGTCCCGAGACAAGCTTAAACTACACACTACGGCAGCCCATGTTGGCACCAACGATGCTACAGTAGATTGTAAGACCACGGGCAACAATTTAGAAATATCACTCAATGCCAAATACTTACTAGATGTGATTCAAACCCTAAACAGTGACCAGGTAAGTCTAGAATTTAATACCAAGCTCGACCCTGTTCTAGTAAGACCAACTCAAAAATCCAACCAACTCTTGCATATAATTATGCCCTTACGCAGCTAAGTATGCTCAAAGCCTTAAGTCTTCAATATTTTCGTTCTTACACTAGCCTGACTATAGAATTTGATAGTAATCTAATTGTTATTGCTGGGCCCAATGCGGTTGGTAAAACCAACTTGATAGAATCTATTTTTGTGCTAGCTACCACTAAGTCATTTCGTGGTTCAGATGCCGAGCTAATACAGTATACAAAACCGTATTATAGCTTACAGGCTCAATACGACAAGGATCGGATTGATATGCACTACACCACTCTCTTAAGTGACAAACCAACAGTTCATAAGCTAGCCAAGCTAAATGGCAAGCGTAGGCCGCTAAGCTCGGTGGTAGGTTTGAGCCCGGCCGTACTATTTGAGCCTAACGACATGAATCTATTGACCGGCCCACCAAGCCAACGGCGTAAGTATCTCGACGTAGTGCTGTCGCAGACGGATAATATTTATCTGGAGCAGCTGCGTAATTACAAAAAACTAATAACCCAACGCAACAGCCTGCTTATGCAGGCTAGACACCAAGCTAAGCAAAGCATAGCCGACCACCTGTTTGTGTACGACGTTCAGTTGGTCGAGCCCGCCGAGTATATAACCCAGACCCGCCTAAAATTCTTAACTAGCATAGTTAAAACAGTGCAATCTAAATACATTATTTTAGCCGACAAAGAATCCCGGCGGCCAAAAACATTCTATCTGCCAAACCTGGACCCAGCAGCAAATACCCTGAGCCAATACGCCAACAGTCACATACGTGATCAAGCTGCAGCCCATACCTTGGTGGGGCCACACCGTGACGACTTTGAACTAAAGTTAATCGAAAAAAAGCGACAAGTAGCCGCCTCCAGAGGCGAGATGCGCTCACTACTACTCGCACTTAAGCTGGCGGAGCTGGAATACATGGAGGAGCAGCTACAAAAGGAGCCGATATTATTGCTAGACGATGTATTTAGCGAACTCGACGCCAGTCGGCGTAAGCATTTAATAAAAGCTATTAATTCCCATCAAACCTTCATAACCACCACCGAAGCCCCTCAAACTGAGCTCAAAGACTATCAGCTAATTGATCTAAGCGGCGCAAAAACCTAATAATGGAAGGTATTAAAGATATCTTGCAAAGGCGCTCTAGCTCAATCGGCTCCAACCAACTAACCGCTATGGAGGCCATAAAAAAAGCTACCCTAGATATTACAGGGGTTAGCGCTAGGGTTGTTCGTTTGCAGCACCAAACAGCGACCCTGGCCGTAGAAAGCTCGGTGGCTGCCAGCGAAATCAGGCTACATACTGCCGAGATAGTGCTTAAAACGGGTCAAATATTGTGCTCCGACCAGCAGCTAAAAAGTATAAGAGTATTAATTAGATAAGTTTAGTTTGTGATTAGTTGGGCGGTGGAGCACCTTTGCCCTGCAGGTATCTCAGCTGCTGAAAATCAATTCTTTGCTTGTTAGGGTCTACATTGTTGTCTCGAAAGTACTGCAGAGCCTGGGCTTTGGCTTGGTCCATCGACTTGGTCGATATTTGAACCGTGAACCCGTCTAAATTTTCGTTATAGAATATATTAAAGTCACTGCCACTGAATGGTAAAAGCCTAATAAATTGTGCTCTTGGCGAATTATTAACTCCAGTTGTAAATAAAATACTAGTGCTGGTCTGCTGGCCCTGAGTCGATCGTATATTGTTTATTGAAATCAAATATTGAGATTTTTCTTGCAAAGGCTTGGCCGGTGTTAGCACTAACTTATTTTTTTGCAACTCCATTACAAATAGCTGGCTGGGCGATGTTTGTAAAAAGGTTTGGGCTTGGTTGGTGTCGAGGTCTTGAGAGAACACAAGTGTAATCGTGTTCTCTGGCGGCACATTGGTGCTTTTGTTGCTTGGAGAGCCGCCAACCACCCGAAACTTGCCAGATCGGTTAAAGCTATAAACTGCCAAAGCCCCGCCCGCCACAGCTATAGTTAGCAGTATGCCCAGCACAATCAGCCACCTTCTCATTTTAAGCCGTCCAAAAAGTTTTCTACCATATAAATTCCACCTTTTGTAGAAATATATACATTTTTATCTGTAGTAACAAGCTGGTTGGGTTTGAATACATAATCTGGCAATACCATCTCCTTGGTGGTTTTGTTGGCTTCGTAATTATATACTACTAATTTTGCTTGGTCGTTGTTTTTTATTATAGCGGCTAGCCTCTTACCTCCTAATGGGTAAGCCAGAAACGGTGAAGTTTGAAGCTTGGTGGTAAACTGCTGGCCGGCGTTCATAGAAACCACTAAGTTGGAGTTATTGTTTTCGCGGTACAAGAAAAACTGCTTTGCCTGGTAATATTCAACCAAACTTGGCAGGCGTTGTTGCCCGAGAGGTTGCCAGCTACGGGCGTCAAGGGTGGTTAGGGTAATGCTGCCATCTGTCTGTGTAGAGGTAGTTATTAGCTTGTCTTGGTTGGCATAGGCAATTGTTTCGAACCGGATATTGCTATCCGAAGCAGTTAAGGCTTGGCCTGGCTGAGCCGCATTTATTATGTTGAGCTGGCCGCTATATATGGTTGATTCGAAAGGCCCTCCTTCTCCCTGGCTAGCTCGGTTGGGCGGCAAAAGTCCAAGTAGCTGGTTGCCAAACCCCCACTTAACATAGTTGTAAGGTACGATTGTTTTTCCATCCAAGCTATTGCCGTTGTAGACATCCAGTCTACTTATGGTAGTGGAGGCTTGGCCGCTGGGTTTTGTGGTGGCTATGTATTCTCCTGTTTCAGCCAGCTTCGGCTTGTACTCAATAGCTACGCTGCCAATAAACTCTTTTTTGGCCAAGCTTTCATTGTAGCGTTGGATATTACTGTTGTTGTCGATAAAAGTAACCACACCGTTGTTGGTTACCATGTGGTAGTAAGAACCAGTATCAAACAGCTGGGTTGTTTTGACTGACGGCCTACTTAGCATCGTTATGATTAACGCTACCAAAGCAATAAATATAACTAGAGCCGCCAATACTAGCAATAATAAGCGTCTGGATCTCATTGTCCTAAGGCCTGTCTAATTTTTGCCATATAATTTGCTCCTGGGTCGCGATGGCCTTGCCCCGGAACCGGATTCATGCAATCGTTGGCTTCCATATGACCAAATATACCCTTACTGTTGGGCTCGGCACAAACCATTTCATTCTTAATGTTAAATATCTCCATCAAGTCTTTGATTGTCGTGATTACGGCTCCAAACTGAACACTATTATTCATAACCTCGTTTTCATCTGCGCCGTCGATCTCTATGCCTATGGAGTGCTTGTTAAAGTCATTAACATTTTCAGTAAAGGTGTTGAGTGGGTCTACCAACTGATAAACCTGGCCTTGGTCTGAAATCCACACCTGAACCGAGCAGCCTTGAGGCCCGCAGCTTTTATTGGACTTAATCGCATTAACAAAACTAGCACCATCTGCAGATTGGCCAGCGGTATAGTGAACTACGATCGAGCTTACATTAATAGGCGGGCCGTCAAAAGATTTAACCACAGTAGCATTTTTGAGCGATCGCACGGCTTGGCCGCCGCCATCACAACTAATGGCATCGCCGGCCAAGTCAACCATTTTCTTGTTGCCATCTTTAATGCCCTGGATGTAACCAGCCGTATCATTGCCATCACTTGGGGGTGCATATTTCATCATAATTTGGTCAACCTTTGTTAAGCCCTTATCTAGGTAATTTTTTTTCAGATAAGTGGGCTCATCAAACTCGCTACCACCGCCATCTAGGCTAAGTTCCCAGCTAGGCCATTTATACCAGTTTCTACCGTTGGTTGACACTGAGGGTTGTCCGCTTGCGGCGGTTAGCCCAAATGAGTTGTACGACTCACTATTGTTGCCTGGCACTGCCTTACCGAAGCTTGATTCTCTTTGCGCGATCGAAACAATCAGAAACGGATTCACGCCTTGCCGTATAGCACCACTTACAAACTTTGCGCCCAGGGTTTTTAAGGGTGCATCTTTTCCTCCGTTTTGCTCTATGTATTTATTAATTGCCTCACCCAGCTTGGTGGCATCATTCACCTTCATAATTGCCCCATCGTCTATGCAGTTACCCGAGCCACCACTATTAGCTGCCGGGCAATTGTTCGACGCGCTGACGGTATTGTTGGTGCCACCACCACTTTTGAGGTTATTGGCCACCAGGCTAGCGTAGGCATTGACCCCATCTGGATTGGACGGGTGAACATTGTCGCCGGCTTTGAACAGTTTATTAGAATCGGCCAGAGTAGGTGCTGGCTGGCTTGGGTCTCCTTCGGGGTACACAGTTTTAAACCACGATATTAGCTTAAAATTCCCAGAATTAGACTTATCAATTAGGGTCTTATTCATAGGCCCATAGACCTCGGTGTTTATCTTTTGAAACTGCGGACTATTGGCGGCCAAATCGATCCAGTATATTTTCACGCTGTCTTTAGCCTGTTTGATTATGTTAATAGCATTGTCGACATCGGCCGAAAAGTTTGCGGCGTCGTAAGCGTTTGTGCCAAGCTCTAATACCACGGTGTCGGCGTTCTTAATTTTGTCGGTACTAGCCTTAAGCACATCTATGCCATTGGGCTGAAACTGAGCAGGCCCACCAGTTAAGCCACGGCCGGGCAGGGTGTCAAATTCAATGTTGGGGTATTGTTCTTTTAGCTTGTCTTTAATGGCGCTACCTATAGAGTCGCCTACAAAGAATACCTTGCCAGCATCACTAGCGGCTCGGGCAACTGGCTTAAACTGGTCTTTGGTGTTTAAAAAAGCAGCGGGGCCAGAAGTTTGCCCGTTGTTTGTGCTGCCACCCAAAGACTGGTAGCGTTTAAGGCCGGCCTCTATATAACTTTGACTTCCAGGATTATAGGTCTTAAATGCAAAGACAACCGTACCTTCTTTAGGGTTGTTGGGGTCGCCGATCTCTGGCGTAGGGCCTATTTTAGCGGCGTTTTTGAGCCAATTTTGGGCGGCGGCTTTGGCAGCATCCTCGAAATTGTTAATATCACCCCATTCCCTCTTCCACAGTTCGGGGAGAACTTGGAACGGTCCGGTCGCCCCCGCACTGCTTACCGCGCCGCCGTTTAGGGCGTTGCGGTCGGTGGGTATGGTGCGATACTCGTTTATACCATGTTCGTTCATGTAGATAGCGGCTAATACGTTAGCATTGGTGCCGGCGGTATTGGCGGCATTAGTTAGGATTGTTCGGGCTGGCTCAGGGAAGTCTGCCGGTAGCGTAGAACTGCCCGACGTATTAATTGAGGTTTTGCCGCACGGCAGGTCGGTTTTGTCCCACCAGTTAGCTCTTTCGGCTTCGTATCGCCAGGAGGGCGATGCGGCGGCAACGGCCTGGAGTGGAGAAACTAAAACAAATAATATAGTAACCAACATAACTATAGGCCTAATGAATTTAGGGCTAACAGCTTGCAACAGACTCATTGCAAGAGCCTCTGGATGGATAAAAGAGTAGCTGCGCAAAGCGCAACAGGCTTTGCGCAACCCACCTCAATTACCCTCGGAGCATCATCTACTACGGCAGCCGCTCTATAGTTCATTGTGTCAAGCCCTTTATTGGGTCTAAACCGATGAAGAAGATTTGATTTTGAGCTGTAATGTACATTCTACTATTTATCACATACACCCCACTTACTACAGTGCTAGCAGGTATCGAAATATAGCCTATTAGCTGATCTTTATTGTTGGTTAGGTCAAAACTATGGAGCTCAACGTTATTTCTACTAGTTACATACAGAAGCCTGGCTTTGCTAACCATAACTACGTTAGATAAGGGCTGAAACAGCGAGGTGATTTTTAGGCCGTTAGTTGAGAATGGCTGCACAGGACCGCTATTGGATCCAGTTTGTAATAGTGCCGCCTCATATTGATTATATTGGTTAAAACTAAAATTTGGCAACTGTTGAATCGTCTGCAGGCTGCCGTTTGTTCTGTCGAGCCTGTAAATTTGTAGTTCAAGCAGGCCTTTACTTCCGCTGGCTGATATATATAGGCTGGTGGGGCTACTTAGTAGCAAGCCAATCGGCGAGAATGGTGTAGTATAGGTATTTATAAGCCTACCCGAGGTATCTTTAACAGTAAGATTTTGAGATAAATTTTCGGCACCACCAGCAATTTTTGGTGGCGTAACAAAAGTGCCATACAGGTATGTATTGCTGTCAATCCAGCTGAAGAACTTAGCTTCAAACTGAGCTACAACTTTCCAGGAGGACAGGTTGTAAATTAGAACAGTGGAATTGTTTTTGACAGCTCCAAAAGTTGCATCTTGATTAACCTGAAAGCTATCAAATTCCGGCAGGGCGCCAAGCAAGCTAGGCGTGCCGTCTTTAATAAGATACAGGTTGTTGGATTTAGTATAAACCAGCCCTTTTGCGGTAGCTTGAGCGAAGCGGATGCGACCACTGTCGGCAATCTGAGCATTGAGGCTGAATGTGCTAGGCTGCCGGGTTACTAATATAAGCATAACTATTATGACAGCTAGAGCTAGCACCGCAACAATGCTTATGATAGTAATGGTAATCCGCCTGTTCATTAATTACTCTCGCAGTAAGTTTGAGTATTTTGCCCGTCTGGTGTATCTGGCAAGTAGTCACCCGGGTTTTGCTTGGGGCCATTTATGTCTTCGGTACGGACTTCGAAGTGTAGGTGGGGGCCGCTCGAATCGCCACTCGAGCCACCAATAGCCACCACGTCACCTTGGCTCACACGGTCTCCTTTGGCTACCGTAACCTCGCTATTGTGGGCGTAGAGGGTGTATAGGCCGTCATTCTGCTTAATGATCAGGTAGTTACCATAGCCAGAGCTGCTGTTGCTGTTATCGGCCAGCACCACTTCGCCATCGGCTACCGCGTATATGTCTGGCTTGAGATTGCCAACATAAGCAATATCTACAGCTTGGTAACCATGACCATTGCCACATCTGCTAAATACTGTCTTTCCTCCTATAGGCCAAATAAAGCCGCCGGGATTACGCTGCCCGCTGCCCGCACCGCCCTTGCTAGAGCCTGCATAAAACCCTTTCGGGGCTGTATCGCTGGATAAATTTTGTAGCAACTCCACTTGTGATTTGTAGTAAACATACAAACGATATTTTCTCGCAAAATCTAGATTTATATTTGGCATGTTTAGCGGGTTGCTGTTGGTCATCGTAGTCTCACAAGTATAGGCCTTAAAAAAGTCCGAATCCACATCTTGATTGTAAGTAAGCTGATTGCCGTCCCCGCCTATTTTAAAACCGTCTTTTATGTAAAGATATTTCTTTTGAATGGCAGGATCGGTGTTGCTAATATCCTTGGGGTCTTCAGGAATACGGGTAAAGAGAATAGGGTTTGGAATATCTTTCTTAAAGCATGCGTCATAATATTGCATTTGTTTAGTGCGAATGTCATTAGGGTCGCTAATATCTTTTTTTAGCTTTTCAATTGCGCGGGCATTGTCTAGAAGATTGGTACTTTTTAGTTCATTACTGCTGAATCCAGCTAGGTCTACCTTGAAGTAATTGGCAATATCATCGCTGGCTGCAAAAGCTGTATTTTTTTGGCCTGTGGCCACATAAGCCACCAGGCTAGATGTGTCTGTAAAAAGTTTAGGTATATTTACCAGCGATGCAGTTGTTGAGGCCATGTAAGTAGCAGTATCACGCCAGCTGGTGTTTCGGCTGGCCAGCTGGCTTGCAATTGAACGCGGGCTAGCAGTGTCGAATATTCTGGCCAAAAAGCTTTTATTTTGTTCGTTTTGTCGTGCATTGTCTTCTACTCTAACAGCGAGCTCGGCCTGTTCTTGTTCGGTCAAGAACCGACCACCAACCGTACGCAGGTAATCTGAGGTAAGTTGTTGCACGCCCATGGCTTGTCGGTTAAGATTTTGTGGACCTGCCTCTGTACCTGTAACCGAGGCTGCGCCGGCCAGCCTAAAACTGCCAATCAGTATGTCTTTTAAACCAAAGTTGTTTGGGTTACCTATCTCAAAGATCCCGCTAGACTCAGCCACAACAGTAGCCCTAAAAGTTTTGTACAAATTAAACACGGCTGTTTGACCCACGTTTTTTATAACTTGTTGTATAATCGGTACCGGAAAGCCAAAGTTGGCATAGGCACAGGCTGGTCTTAGCGCCAATCCGATTCGGATAGCTTCTTCTGGCTTGATAATGTAGGCTCTATTGTGGATAGACTCAGCATTGGCTTGAATGCCCTGGTTGCCGTTGCCTACCGATAAGCTATAGCCCGCGCCGTCTGCCCAATTGGCTATAGATGCAGCAGTATAATTGATCTCTTTGTTGCTGTTTTGGTACATGGCACCAGAACCAGCTAGCGACAAAAACTTTAAGGCGTTACGAACTGCCGCATCGCGGCGGCTATATATACCTTTCACTACATTATTCTCGGCAGTGAATACTTGATAATAAGTACACATAGAATCAGTAACTTGCTGGGGGTCTTGATCGTTGTTTGGGAACGTCAATCCAACACTGGCCGCAATTGCGTCATAATCTAGCGCCTCGGGGTCTTTGCCCTGCTGAATCTCAGAATATACTCTGTTGGAGAAGTCTGTTACTTTTTGTTCGGTACTCTTGGGAGCCGAGTCTTGCTTTTCCTCGATCCGTTTAACGGTTTTTTCGAGCAGAGCCTTATTTACCTCAGATTGTGGTTTGTTATAGAGCTCACTTTTGTCGGTTGAGTAGGCCAGAAAGGCATCTGAAAACTTATTAACACTTCTTGCTGCGGGGTTACGGGTTGACATATTAAACATTGGGTAGCTGTTCATAAAACAAGTGTTTACAGCTTCTGTAGCCTGGTCTGGCGGCACTTCTTTGCCGGTCGTTTTGTCGTAAGCCTTGTCGATTTCGTTAATAGTTTGACCATCGTAATTTACAAATGGCGCAAATGTAAAACGGTATTTACAGGTAATATCGTTTCCATACTGCCATTGTGCTTTTTTCCAGTCTATGCGGGCCAGAATGTCATCTATGCTGCCGGGGTCTGGCTTGGTTGTGGGGCTGGGTGCTGCTATTGCGGTATTACTGTGCTCTATCTTTATAACTAAGCCGGCTCTTTCCAGTACGGTTCTTACTTGAGCTGCGCCTGGCAGGCCTATTGCATCGGCTGACTGGACTACAAATCGCCCTAAGGCCTTATTGGTAATAGCCGCCTTCATGAACTCAAACGGGTTAGCGGCGGCATAGAATACAATGAATATCAATATAAACACTGGCAAGAGTGCAATTATGCTTACCAGCGCCAGGGCTCTCCAGTGCTTTTTAGCCTGCTTAGCCAGAGTTAGCCAGGCAGTTGGGCTCTCAATGGTGGCTGCTGCTTCGGCTATCTGGGCAGCGTCGGCTGCTTTATCGGCAGCCTTGTCTTTTGCAGTCTCGGGCTTATCACCATCCTTACCGCTGCTTGCGGCGCCCAGGGCTTTGGTTGCGGCAGAGCTGCCACCACCACCTGCACCGGCGGCTTGTTTGGCGACTTTTTTTGCCATGTCCATACTGCTACCACCACCTTGCTGTCTGTTTTGGCCGACATTATCAGCGGCGGTAATATGCCCTGATTCATCTACTGCTGGTCCCCGGCTACGATTGCTAGTTGGTAGGTCGGCAGCATCCTCCCGACCAGTAGCACGGATAGAGCCATCGGAAGTGGAGTGGTTGTCAACAAAATCTGACCACTCAGAATTGCTGAGATTCTTGTCGTGTATTAAGTTGTCATCAATATTGTCGTCTGGTGGCGTAATTGTACCCTGAGCCATCTGTTAAAGTCCCCTTGAGCTCATTGCTTATTCTGCTCCAGTTGCATTTTGCTGTGCCAGATTTTGAGCCTCTGCAGCTTGGGCGCCCGCCGATGCGCCCTGAACCTGAGCCTTGGCTTGCTCCAAGCTATCCAAAATATCCTTTGGGTTGGTGGTAATCAGCTGCTCCTCGCCCGGGAAGGCCAGAATTCGCAAAATAATGTGGCTCAAGCCAGCAAAGAATAAGCCCTCGCCAACCGGAAATTGGCTCAACAGCTTGGCTTCTTCGCTGGTTAGCTTAAAGGTCTGGCTAACAATATCAACCGCAGCCGGGTTTTGCTTAAGCAGTAACTGTAAGCTTGAGTTATTCACAATTGCCCGACCAAGCCGAGTGCTCAAGAAGTCTTCAACATCTTGCGAGATGGTGGTTAAGCCCAAGTAATACTTGCGCGCTCGCTTGGCAATGCTAAATAGAAACATAGCCGAGTCTTGATATTGCATGAGCTGCCAGGCTTCGTCGACTACCAAAATGCGCTTCTTCCTCTCGGTTTTTACGCGGTTCCAAATATAGTTCAATGTAATATACATGCCGATTGGTCGGAGCTCGTCCTCGAGATCGCGAATATTAAACACCACGAAGTTAGAGCTTAGGTCAACATTGCTCTGCTGACTAAAAATACCCGAGAAAGTACCCTCGGTGTAACGCCGCAGGCGAGCCGCCAGGGCAGGTCCGTTACCGCCCATCTGATTAAGGGTGTTATACAGATCTTGCATAATTGGCGGCTCAGCCTTATGGGTTAGGGGGTCGTTAGTTATGCCCTTTTGAGCATAGGTATTGATCAGTGCCACGTCGAGATCGGCTTCTTCGGCTGGGCTCATCTCGCCGGTCATTAGTCGCAACAGCCCATGCAACATAATTATATTGGCTCGCAGGGCATTATCGGCCTCTTCACTATCAATTGTGGTGGGGATATCAAATGGATTAATGCGCGTAGAGCTGGCCAGGCTTAGGTGCAAGAAGCTACCGCCCACGGCATCACACAAGGTCCTGTATTCATTTTCGGGGTCGATCACAATTACTTCGGACCCCAGCATGAGTGAACGCAAGCACTCCAGCTTAACCGCAAAACTCTTACCAGCACCCGACTTGGCAAACACCACCATATTGGCATTTTCTAGAGAGAAGCGATCAAACAACACCAAGCCATTGTTGTGGCGGTTAATGCCATACAATATACCCTCGTCGTTACTTAGGTTGGCGGTGGTAAATGGAAAACTGGTGCTAATAGCACCCGTATCCATGTTGCGGCGTACCTGAATTTGATCTTGGCCCATCGGCAAAGTAGTGGTAAAGCCTTGTTCCATCTGAATGGTGGTGGGTTTGGTGTAAATTAGTGCTGTACCAAACACGCTTTCAATGCGCCGGCCAACTTCATTAAGCTCTTTTAGGTCTTTGCCGTAAATAGTTATATATAAGCCTAGGCGAAAGAACCGGTCTTCGCCCACCTGCAGCTTGTCGCGCAATTCTTCGGCATCTTGTA
Source organism: Candidatus Saccharibacteria bacterium (assembly GCA_016191105.1). NCBI lineage: Bacteria > Candidatus Saccharimonadota > Candidatus Saccharimonadota bacterium. The sequence continues at coordinate 17,136 of JACPPH010000008.1, read as the reverse complement.
GGGCAGCCTCTAGCCCGGGGTCGCGCACCTTACCCTTCTCCTGGTTTATGCTATAGGTGGCCTCCATTTGGGTAACTTTCTTGCGCAAATTATCTAGTACCACCCTTGATTCTACCGGCTCGATTGACATTGATATGTCAATTACTTCATCGAGATTAATAATTGGGCTTAGCCAGCCCGTGAATAACGAACGTGGGTAAGCGTATATAAACAGAGTGCGGGCATAGCGCTTGCCAATTTTTATGTAGCTGCTCTCGACCTCAAAAGAACTTGGCGCAATCATATCGCGCAGAGTAACGACACCCTCGCGATAGATTTTTTGAGCTTCAGACTGCATGGCCGTTTGGCGATCAATTTGAGCCTGAACCGCCGGGTCAACCTTGGGTTTTCTGGCCATCACCTGCGCTCTCCGCTCTTGGCTTGGTGAGCCGATTGGCTGCCGTACGAACCAGACTGGGCTCGCCGTTGCTCGGCGGCAAACAAGTCTTCGGGCTCGGGTTCTGGTTGTTCGTTGCCGTGTGGCTCAGCTAAGCCGCCTTCGCGCATTACGACCGGGGTATTTACCTGATCCACACTGCCCAAGGCTTGGTTTTGAGCTTCGTCGATGTTGTAGGAGTTGTAATACAGCTCAATAATTTCTTGGGTGTTCAAAACGACTGAACGAATCCCGATTTGGGCTAGGCCACCGGCCACCAGGTTGGTACGCTGTATAAGGTCGCGCCGGCGCTGATCATATTGTTTGCTGGTTTGGGTAACCTGTTGCTCACCAGCAATCAGTTTTTTAATGCCAGTAAAGACGTTTTCTTTGCTTACTACCTGGGTATAGTATGGCACAACCACATAGAACTTTTTGTCCATAATATTTACCTCTTCGAGCAGAGCCCGAATATTGAATATGTAGTCGTCCATAAGTCCAGCCAGCAGCCCGTTTGGCTGGTTAGACTGCAAGTTCTCGAGGTTCTCGAGATAGTTGTCGAGATCAACTTTGCGCGACTGAATAACAATTTGAATTGGAAAGTGCAAACCATTTAGAAAGCCCTGATAAGCATACTCAATGGCATCGCGTTCGGCCGGACTTTTGAGGTCGAAGTTAGTGGGGCTACACATAACCACCATGCGTAAACTACCGTCGCGCATTACTACTATGCCGTCTTTGATCTCCGAAAACTGCAAATGCGACTGGGTGCTCTGACGCTGGTTTTTGGTTTTTTTGGGTGGGGTAATCGAACCAAAGTATTCGGTTTGGGCGGGGGTTAATTGGGGCTGATTATTCTTTGCCATAGTCTTAAATGCTAATCTATTATGATATCAAAATCTCGAGTTGAGATAAAGCTTGTGTTTTTGTTTAAACCGAGCCAAAATTTGCTCTAACCTCTAACTTGTACCACTTGGCCTTCGCTAAGCGGAATGGCCTTGTCGGCCTGAGCCGCCAAGCGCTGCACCGATAGGTGGTCACTTTGCTGGCTCAATCTGGCCAAAGCGGTGGCAACTTGATTGCCAGACAGGGTGCCGCCAGCAGTAGCTTGGCTTGCTGTGGCGGCGGCAACTTGAGCATTGGCTCTATCACTAGTGAGGGTGGGCGCAGTCTTGGCGGTTTTTGGTGCCGCAGTTAGCGATTGTTTCATTTTAGCGACCGTGCGATTGCGCAAATTAACCTCTACGTTTTGCAACAAAGTACCAACATCGGTCGATTGAGTGCTAGTTTCGTCTAGCACATCGTCTTGGGCGGTGGCAGCCGGCGGCTGCGGTGCAGGCTGAGTCGCAATTGGTGCCACGCCTGGTTGTGCTTGGGCCGTTTGGGCTGGTGTAGCCTGCGGAGCCGATACTTGAGCAGCTGCTTGGGGCGCGCTTGGCATAAGCGGCTGAACATTTGGAATTTCGCCCTGAGCGGCCTGTGGGCCAACCACTCTCGAGCTCATTTGAGTGGCTATATTGCTGCTGTCGGGCAGCTGCAAGTTGGGGTCTTTGTAGTTACCACGCGTATCCACAATAAACGCCAATTGCTTTAGCTGGCCCTGGTTAAGACTTTTGTGTAGTTCTGGCACAACGGCTTTTTTGGGTTCGTTCTTAATCACGTCGGGGTTGGCGTCTTTTTGCCATTGGCGTTTGCGCGGGTAAAGATTAAAGCGAATAAAGGCCAAAAAGTAGTTTTCGAAGCTCACACCTTCGCGTTGAATGAGGCCAAGCGCCAAAAGTGTGCCAGAGACTGGTAGCGCCAAAATAATTCCTACTATTAGGTTGAATGGAGCCAACAAACGGATGGCAATAAAGCCCCACATAAGCGCAATTATTACATATATAAATTGCTTTATAGTTAGCGGGCCAAGAATTTTATCTTCGGCCTCTACGTTTTGTGGTACTTTGTATTGTCCCATTTTTACCTACAGTAAGTTTTTATCCATTAAGGCAGCATTTACTTTGGTTCTAACGGCAGGGTCAATATTCGTGGGCGCCTTTCCGGTAGTATTGGTGTTAGCGGCAATATCTTTAAGCAAATCAATAACAGCGGGATCAAGCTTGGTTCGGATGCTGTCGTTCGAAACCAAACCTGTCAATGTTGCTGCTGATAGATCGCTGCCATGCTTTTCAATAATTGATTTTTGGGAACCACCAGATGAGTTTGCAATTTTTTCTGGGTTAAGATCCTTGGCATCAAAACCAGGTCTGAGTTGCGGCACAGCATCGAAGTCCGACCAGCTTTGGTTCATTACACCTTCTACAAATTTTGGATCTTTCCCTTTGGCGTAAGACACCACTTTGTCGTCGCCACTTTTACCGGCCAATCTCAATAAACTAGACTGTGTAGCCCTGTTAGAATTATCATAAAGATCTAGCAAAGCTTTTTCCCGAGCCTCCTTTTGTTTGTCGTAGTTTTTGGAGCCCTTGACTACTGGGTGTTTAGCTTTTTCCCGACTATACAAAAGGCTGGCATATTTATCGGCCTCAGACTGGGCAGCAGCGACTCTCGAAGCATGCTTTACTTTGCTTTTGCGAGTTCCTGCTAAACTACCAAATCCAGATCCAGAAGCAAACCTCCCGAGCCGAGTATCGCCAAATTTGGATGTAGCAATTTTGTTACGCCTAGATTCGGCTAGCCTATCGGACTGCTCACCCACTTGCTTCCTGCCGGCGCTGGCCTTCCCTCCAAGATAGCCTGCCACAGCACCGGCTGTGAATTCCATAATATCGCCACTCCACTTAAAGGTTTTGGGTATCAATGCTATGGCTACCACTGGAATTAGGGCGGCCAGTAAGGAATTAATTGGCGCCAATGCAGCCGAAAGCACCGAAGCCACCGCCAGTATAGAGGTTATTATAGGAAACATTAATATGAGCTTAATAAAGTTGGCTCCCCACAGCTTAAAGTACTTTTGAGTGCCTGGCAGCACCATGGCAGCAAAGGCTATGGGCGCGGCAATAACTAGTATATAAATAAACAGATTTCGGAATATCATATAGACCATGGCAATTATCAGTACCACCAAAATGGCAATTGCTGCTACTAACACCAAGAAGAATGCTCCAAGCGAACTCAGTAAGCCGTTTAGATTGGGTTGGCTACCGGTGCCTAGTAGATTATTAATAGCTGTGGTAAAATCAATTCCTCCAACCGACGATATTAAGTTGGGCAACAAAGAACCAAGTATGTTGCCAGCGTCAATCATAAGTGCACTAATTATATATGCAAACTGAGTTAATACCACTGCCGCAATCAGCCGTGGCAAAGTCTTTTTAACGGTGTAGTTGTCTATGCCAATAGCAAAAGCATTGGCAAATAGCAGTACAATAAACAAAAGCACATACAAACCATCGGCCAGGTAAACTATATTCTGCGTAGATGCTTGCAAATTAATGCCACCACTACTGCCAGGAAACGCTAGTGGTTCGACTTTGAGCAAGTTTTGCAGTTGCCCACCAGGCCCTACTATTTTGTCGACCGACTCAGTGATACTTTTGAGCAATGGACACAATACAAAACTCAAAGCCCCGGCTTGATCTCGGTTGTTACATTCATCTCCAGATTCGCTCTGTTGGGCTTTGGAGATGTCAGCTGAGCGATCCACAACCTTACCACTGTATTTTCTGGGGGGACTTGAAGACCATGGCCCATCATTGCCGCTATAATAATCACAACCATCCTTGTTGTTTACTACTGAACAAAAACCCGTACCGGCATTGGTGCTGTCGCTACCCGCGGGGTCAAAACTCTCTATAGCGCCACAAAATCCACCGCCGTTGTCGTAGTTAAACGCCATACCATCCTTAACATCACCCGGAGACTTAAAACAAAAACGAGTGTAGGCATTTGGTCCTGTGGCCTGTATAACCATTACGGCGGCTGTGTCTTTGCGACTAAACACTATGTAGTTACCCAGAACATTACTTAAGTCTGGATTGTAGAACCAGTCTTCTTTGGCATCGCCACCGCCAAGTGATGGGTTTGAATTTTCGCAGTCTATACTAAAAGGGGTTTTCCAGGCACCAATAGTGCTTAAAGTGGTGGGCCCGCAAGATCCAGTTTTTGGAAGCTCAGCTCTCGCATTCTGGCCGTTGGTAACAAAAAAAAGTACCGCCCCAAACACAAGAGCAAAGCAGCAAAGAGCTAACAACTTTGTTTTTGCTAACATTGCCCTTATGATATATGATTACAGGGGTAAAATAAAGCTTGTTTACAATGCGCAGATATACAAATTCTATACCTTTTATTGCACTTGGGCTTATTGCCCTAGCCCTTAGTCTAGCAAGTACGACTGTTGCACTAGCGGCAGAGCCACAGACCGGTCAAGGTGCCGAGCCAACTAATCAAAATCAACAACTTTTTAAGTGTGTAAATGCCGATGGTTCTGATGCAGGAGCACCAATTACTGATCAAAAGACTGGCAATGTCACTTGTCTTGCAGGCCAGCAAATTGAGCCTCTTAACTCGAAGACTTTTGGCCGTAGTAAGCTCGATGCCAACCAAGATTGTAGTGTAGTTACAAGGGGCTGGCTGTGCAACCAAGGCAGTCTTTACGATGTGATTAATCAGATATCAGACTATTTAGTTGGTATTTTTGGAGCCGTAGCTGTTGTGCTAATACTTTGGTATATAATCACTATTATTGCTACGGGTGGTAGTCCCGATCAAATAGCAAATGCCAAAAAACACCTCATACAGGTAGCTATTAGTCTGGGGCTATTAATAAGCGCCTATGCAATTGTTAAATTGACAGGGCTATTCCCATGAACTTTACTCTTTTCACCCAACCCATTCAAGACCAAATCAACGCTGGCAATTGGCAGGGTGCTGTGGCCGGCCTATTAAATAATGCGGTAGTTATATTGCTTTTTATTGTTGGGGTGGTGTCGGTTATCTTTATAATAATCGCCGGCTTTATGTATGTAACATCTGGTGGCGACGAAAGGCGTTTGCTTTTTGCCAAAAGAGCTTTGGCGGCATCTGTGGGCGGGCTTGTTGCTGCTATGGCAGTTGGTAGTATTCTTAACTTTATCTTTAGTAAATTTTTTTAAGACTGCTTTGGCCTAACTATATTTAATGTATAATACAGATATGTTTAAGCTAGCAACAAAAATACTAGCGGCAGCTCCATCATTGCCAAATGCTTTGCCGCAAAAAGGCTTTGGCGACATAATCTCAACCGTTACCAACACTCTGCTCTTCTTGGTTGGTGCTGCTGCCGTGATTGGCATAATTTATGGTGGCTTTACCTATGTAACCAGCGGTGGCGACGAAAACCGCTTGCGCCAGGCCAAAGAGGCCATAATTTATTCAGTTGTAGGGCTAGTAATTGCCCTGCTATCGTTCTTGATAGTTAATTTTGTAATTGGTGTTTTTAGGTAGCCACCCCCGGTCTTTACTTATTTTACGGCCGGCGATATAATTACCAATAACCAATGTATAATTGTTATGTTAATAAGGAGAAGCACTCATATGTCACTTTCATCGCGAATTAAAATCACTACTGCAACCGTAGGCGCGGGCTTGGGCGTAGCAATTGCCGGAGCCGCGCATGCTGCCAACCCCGATGTCTCACAGGGCGCTAACTCGGCTCAAGGTTCGCTTTCTAGCGTCCCGCTAACCACCCAGGTTGCACAGATTACCAATACCCTCTTGATAGTAATTGGTGTGGTGGCAGTTATTATGCTTATTGTGGGTGGCTTTCGCTACATTTTTAGTCAAGGCGACGAAAAGCAAGTCAAAGGCGCCAAAGATACCATCCTCTTCTCGATAATTGGTATTGTGGTGGCCTTGCTGGCCTATGCCATTGTTAACTTCGTGCTTGGGCAGTTCTCGTAATAAGGAGCTCTCAACTCAAGTGAAATTTATTAACTCAAACCGCATTGCCGCAGGCCTCATGGCCTTTGCGACACTTTTGGCTTTTCCCGCTATCACCTATGCAGGAGCCAGCTGCGATATAGCTGGCGGCGTATCTGCTGGGGCGAGTTGTGCTCAGGGGAGTGCCCCCGGCGGCACTCTGCCGGGCCGAATTGCTGCAGTTACCAACACTCTACTTATAATTATTGGGGCGGCGGCCGTGATTATGATTGTAATTGGCGGGCTTAAGTATGTATTGAGCCAGGGCGACGAAAATGGCTTGCGCAGTGCCAAAGATACCATCATCTACGCAGTTGTGGGCTTGGTCGTAGCGCTTTTGGCATTTGTAATTGTCAACTTTGTGCTGAGCTTCTTTTAAACCAAAGGCCAAAAAAGAGTAATTGGGGGCAGTGCTGAGTATTTACTACCCAACAAGAGCCGGCTTTATAATCTGTTATTTTGAGTAAAACAAGCAAATCTTTGTACGAAAATCGTTTTTATAAGGAGAACCTAGACACCTCTAAGCCAACAAAACAGAATTGATTTGCAGCCAAAAAAGGACAAAAAGCATAGGTTTAAGCTAAAATGAAACTATGAGACAAGCTCTTAACTTATGAAGAAGCGCCTACATCGTCCACGACTGCGTTACTACCTACTATTTATTGGTCTGATTGTTTTTATGTGGGTCTATTACTTTTTTTTGTCGCCCCCGCCGCCGGTGGCCAACAATCGTGACTACAAAGGTTCGGTTCAGTACCCCACTACGCCAATTACTCTTACTTACTGGCGAGTTTATGATAGCCAGAATGCCTTCGACGCCGTGGTGGCCGACTATCAAAAACTTCACCCCAATGTTACGGTGCAGATTCAAGAGGTGGATGCAGCTATCTATGATGCCAAACTTACAGCCGCTGCCAAAGCCGGAACTTTGCCCGACATTTTTGCAATTCGCAATGATTGGTTGGTGCGTTATCAGGCCAATGCTAGCCCGGCGCCAGAAAGTGTATTTACAGCTAAACAGTTTAAGTCTGACTTTGCCTCGCTGATTAGCGGCGAACTGGTGCAGGGCAATAAGGTTTGGGGCGTAGCCTATAGCCTACCAACCTTGGGATTGTTTTATAACCCTAGCCTGTTTGAACAAGCTGGCTTAAAAGACCCGCCGAGTAGCTGGCAAGAACTGCTCGATGCCAACACCAAATTAAGTCAAAAACAGGGGCCGGCTCTATACAAATCGGGCGTAGCGCTGGGTACCCCAGCCATTAATAACAGTGCCGATGTGCTTTCAGTACTAATGATGCAAAATGGCGCTCAAATGACCAACCAGCCGCCTACCCAAGCAACATTTGGCTCAGTCGACTCCAATAACTACAACGCTGGCGCCAAGGCCCTGGCCTTTTACTCGAGCTTTTCTAATCCAAACAAAACCAGCTATTCGTGGAGCGATGCTCTGGGCGGCAGTGTTCAGGCTTTTGCAAACGGTAAAACTGCTATGATTATTGATTACCCGTTTCAGGCCAACATGATTTCGGCCACCAACCCAGATTTAAAGTTTAAAACCGCCCCATTACCCCAGCTTAATAGCTCAAATCAACTCAACTATAGTCAATACGTGGCCGAGCTGGTTTCGAGCAATAGCAAAAATCCCGATATTGCCTGGGACTTTTTGGGTTTTGCCAGCTCCTACAATGAGCTAGCTAAATATTTGAACGCCAGCGGCCGAGTTTCGAGCCGCCCAGATTTAGCTAAGAGTCAATACAACGACCCTATTCTGGGGCCGTTTGCCAGGCAAGTAGTAAGCGCTACCGACTGGTACCAGGGTTACAATGCAGCGGCCTCAGACGAAGCCTTGCGCGAAGCCATGGCCACAGTTCAGCTGGGCTACGACCCGGCTATTGCATTGCGCCTGGTAGAGCCCAAAGTGACCGAGCAGGTTCAAAAGAAATAGCTAATTCTCCCCGACACTCGAGAATCAGAAAAAGTTGGATAAAACTTTGGCCTATGCTGCGATTCTAGCAGCGTGCAGACAGCAAAATACCTTCCTGTTGCTGCGCGGTCATGTAGTAACAAGATTCTCGCAACAAGAGTGCATTTTGCTACTGCACTTGCTGATCGCAGCATAGGCCGATAGACGGGCGGGACAATTTTTAGAATTGGGGAATCAAAAAAGCCCTTACTCAAGGGCTTTTTTAGAGAATGCACACACAAATTACTGTTTAAGCGGCTGGTTTAACCTTAATCTTCTTAACCTTGTCTTCTGGCACCACTTTTGGAATCTCGATTGTTAGCACGCCATCTTTGAGGCTGGCATTGGCCTTTTCGGCGACAGTGCTGGTAGGTAGAATAACCGACCGGCTAAAGCTGCCCCAAAAGCATTCCTGAACATAATAATTGTCTTTTTCGACCGTAACTTCTTCTTTGCGGTCGCCACGAATAGTCACAACGTCCTCCGAAATAGCCACATCGATATCCTCGGGCTTAACACCAGCAATTGGAGCCTTAATCACAATAGTGTCTTTGGTCTGATAAACGTCAACTGCTAGCTGACCTTCGAACTCTTCTTCGTTCATCCATTCTTCGTTACCAGCCTCTTTGGCCTGTTCGTCGTCTAAAAACTCATCTTCTAGGATTTCTTCGTCTACCTGGTTTTTTCTTGCCATATATCCTCCTTATCCTTGCCACCAAGGTTATTACCACCTATTATAATCAGATAATATACCTGAATGCAAGCCACATGCTACAAAAAATCACCGAATTATTAAGTCCAAGCTGTTGTATAAAATGCAACGTTGAGGGTAGTCTTTTGTGTTCTGAGTGCTCGCAAACCCAGCTAATCGTTAAAAAACCCGCCTGCTTTTATTGTAACGAGCTGAATGATGACGGCCGTACCTGCAAACGCTGTCGGGCTAAAACTAGCTTAAATGGTGTTCTAGTGTCATATCGCCTGCAAAACCCAGTCGACGAGCTTGTATACCGGCTCAAATACTATGGCGACCGCTCGGCGGCTGAGCTATTTGCGCCGAGTATGGCTAGCCTTTTGGAGGGTAGCAGGTTTGATATGCTGAGCTTTGTCCCTAGCGACGGCCGATCACAAAGGCGCCGTGGCTACAATCAGTCGCTGTTGCTGGCCAAGCAGGTTGGCCGAAATACATCTGTGCCGGTCACAAAAACCATGATTCGTGTAGCCCATACCGGCCAGATTGGTTTGGGCCGGCAAGCTCGCTTGCAGTCTGTTAGGGGTAACTTTATGGTTATTACGCCGCAGGTAGCGGGTGCCCGAGTTGTAATTGTCGACGATGTTGTAACCACCGGCGCCACCCTAAATGAGTGTGCTCGAGTACTTAAGCAGGCTGGCGCCAAAAGTGTATGGGGCTTGGCTGTCGCCAAGCGTTAGCGGTAGTAGTAAAACAAGGTAATAACCGCCAGCCCAGCAATTAATACATCTTCGCCTAGCGTTACCCAGGTAAGTGGAATGCGAAAGACGGTGCCCAGTGTAGCGCTGGTTCGCACGGCCGGATTCTTAATGCCCTGGTAAGAACCAACGCTGTCAATTAGCATTAAGCACAGCGCCACCCAAGTAACAACCAGAACCTCGAAGTTAAATAACATGGCTAGGCCGATACTTATTTCTATAAACGGGTACATGTAGGCATAGAGCTTGGCGTGTTTGGCAATCTCGTCGTATTTAGCAAAAGTTTTGGCAAAAGAGTCGATCTCGTAGACCTTAATAGCTCCCACCACAATAAAGAACGCACCCATAAAATCCAAGACCGCCGGGGCTACCTCTAGGCTGGCTCGAGCAAACATCTTGTAGCCCGTAAAAGCTAAAACAACCAAAAAAATTACAATTAGTGGTCGGTAGCGTTTTAGAGCCAATTTTTTAGCCATAAGCACATTGTAACAAAAAATGAGCATCTAGGCTCATGGCGGAGAGGGAGGGATTCGAACCCTCGATACCCTTGCGGATATACCGCCTTTCCAAGGCGGCGCACTAGGCCACTATGCGACCTCTCCTCGTCGTAACAATGCTTTGATAATTATTACAATTTCAAAATTGTAATTTACATTCTCGCATTGTTTCTCCTCTCAATCCAAATTTCTTCGACAATTTGAATCGTAGTTTAGAGAACGAGCCATATTATATCTGAAAACAGTTCAAAATTCGAACTATTTAAGCTTGGCCTTAAGCTCCTCAACCAACTTAACGGGCAGCGGGTCGACATGATTAGCTTGGGCCAAGTAGGCACTCACATAGTCCCCTAGCAAATTAACGTACAGCAATTGCTGCAGCCGGGTTTCGCCCACTGCTTTAACTTCGATTGGCTCAAAGCCATGACCCTTTAGCACCTCTTTGGTAGCATCGATGCGTTTTTGCATTTGAGCTGTTTCTAAACTTGAGCGCAACAGCACAGAGTTGAGCTGCTTTTCTTTGGGCAGTAGCCAGCCCTCGAGCTCATTATGGTCGAGTTCTGGAAACACGTTACAAAAAGCCATTTGTTTGGCGTCTTCGTTAATGTTTATCTTCCATTTGTAGGCGGTACTACTGATTAGCGGGCTGGCATATATAAGGGCTGGTTTGCCGGTCAGTTGCGCAGCGATCTTGGCCGCCAAGTTATTGCTGTCGCTATCTAGGTTCAAGGTGCTTTTTTGCCGGTCTAGAAAGTTCGCAACCTCTATTAGTTCGCGGCGCAGATCTATGCTGCCGGCCAGGCCGAGGTCTTGCAGTAGGCAGGCCATGGCCTTTAAGTCAGCCAAAACAGCAAATCGCGGTTGCTCGGCCTGGGGCAGCTCAAGCAGCCAATTACCCTCTTTTTGAGCCTGTTCCAGCAGTGTACCCCCATGGGTCATGATTACAATCTGAGCACTCATTTTATCGGCAAATTCACAAGCACTAAGTGTTTCTTCGGTGTTGCCAGAGTAGCTACTAACTATCACCAGACTGTCAGTATCGATGTAGCTTGGCAGTTTGTAGTCGCGCACTGTCTCGAACGGCACACTCAGGCGCTCATCGAGCCAGTTTTTTATAACTCCGCCAGCCAACGCACTACCGCCCATGCCGGCCAACACAATGTTACGAATGCCTGAACCTAGCTGTGGTGTTAAGGCCGGCTCCAAGCCCTCATTGTAGCTTTCACGCAGCTGCTGCGGCTGGGCATCAATAGCGTTGAAAATGTTATTATTCATTTGCTTAGAATTATAGCAGAAACGGCAACGGGGCGGGGTCTCTTGCGAGACCCCGCCCCAGTGTGTGGCAGTTGTTGGGATGGGACAACTGGCTGCCGATGCCACGGTCGGCTGCCAGGGCTGGAGAACTTCTAGCGCCGGTACTGGCGGTAGACGTAGCGCCGATGCTCTCGACGTCGACGCCTGCTGTGCAGCTCGGACTCTTCTTGCAGCTCGTGCTCGAAACGCGCCTGCTCTCTCGCCTCGAGTTTCTTGAGCTCCTCGTCGAGGCGATTCACTGCTGAGCGACTGGCTCGAAAGATCCTGATCTGCTGTCCCTTCTTGCTCAGCTTGTACAGGGCCGCCAGACGCTCTCTGCGCTCACACACCCGTTGTCGCCAGTCGTGTTCGCGCAAGAGCCTGCGCAGCGCCCTGAGCGCGGCCTCGAGATGCTCTTCTCCGACGATCTGATCACGAACGTCGTCGTCGTGCATCACGAGCATGCCCAGCTCGGCCCTTCCGTAGCGCCGAAGCTGCATGCACGACCATCGGTAACCGCTGTGCTGCTCGAGGTCCCTCCTTTCCGCCAGTAGTTTCTCGAGCTTGGTTGTCTGGGCTACGATCACCCAAACACCTCCCGTTTGTAGTAGACGAATATCGGACTTAGCACTTCCGTATAACTACTTGTTGCATGCCGCTCCTCCAAGTGGCGGTACGGGGAATCTAGGTTGATTCCCACAGAATAGCCATCGATAGGTTAATAACTATTCAGTAAGAATTTATAAACGACTATATATTAAGTTGTTTCGACAAAGCAAGCCGGGGCAGGGAGGGGCTCCGAGACCCCTCCCTGCTACCAGTCCCCCCGGATGATGTGTTAGTCGAGCTCAGTCCGGATAAAGACGTCAGCCAGCACTATCTTTCCGCGACGAATCACGTTTTCGAGATCTCGTGGCACCGGTTCGTGCAACATGAGGTCTGCGAGCTCAGCAGCCTCGTCGACTTCGTCGTCGTTGAGGTCTGCGCCGATCTTGAGGAGCCAACAGATGATCTTGATGGCATCGAGCTTTCTGGCGTCTTCCTTGCTCTTCAGCCACTCCCGGGCAGCTGTCAGGCCTGCCTGGTGGTTGTTCTCCAAGAGGCTCCGGATCGAGTCTGGTAGCTCAGGAAGCTTCAGGAAACGATCCTTTTCGCTTCGGACTGACGCCGGAATCGGTGTAGCGGTGGTGGGCCGATCTGCAGTCATCGTCATCGGTCTTCCTCTCGTTGTTGTCGCTGTGCTTGCTTTGTCGTGGTTCTTGCAACCCGGGCTCAAAAGCCCAAGAAACTTAAGCAGATATTACAATATGCCAATAACTTTGTCAACATAAAAAGACCCCCGCAACTTGGAGGGTCTTTTTATTGTCCGTGCTGGGCTGAATTTACATCATGCCGCCCATGTCGGGCATGCCACCGCCGGGCATAGCTGGAGCTTCTTTTTCGGGCAGATCAACCACCGCGGCTTCGGTGGTGAGCAGCATAGCAGCGGCGCTGGCAGCATTCAAAAGCGCGCTCTTAGTAACCTTAACTGGGTCTATAATGCCGGCTTTTAGCATGTCGGCCTTGCGGTTACGAGCAAAATCCCAGCCAATGGCTTTGTCGCCAGCATTAATAGTGGCCAAAATCACCGCTACGTCGGTTACACCGGCGTTGCTGGCAATTTGGCGAAGGGGCGATTCTAAGCTGTCGCGTACAATGTTTACACCAACTTGCTCTTCTTCTTCGAGCTGAAGCTTATCGAGCGCTCGGGCGGCCTTAATTAACGCCGAGCCACCACCAGGCACAATGCCCTCGGCCACTGCAGCCTTGGTAGAGTTAATGGCATCTTCTATGCGAGCCTTCTTTTCTTTGAGTTCAACCTCGGTGGCGGCGCCGACCTTAATAACAGCCACGCCACTCTCGAGTTTGGCAATGCGTTCTTGCAACTTCTCGAGCTCATATTCACTAGTCATATTCTCGGCCTGTGTCTTCATCTGGGCCACGCGAGATTTTACAGCACCCTGGCTACCCTTGCCGTCTACAATTGTGGTGTTGTCTTTGTCGGCAATTACTTTGCGGGCTTCACCCAGCATTTCAACACTAGCATCTTCGAGCTTTAGACCCACCTCTTCGGTGATAACCTGTCCGCCAGTCAAAATGGCAATATCGGCTAGCATTTCTTTGCGCCGATCGCCAAAGGCTGGAGCCTTAATAGCCACAGCATTGAAGGTGCCGCGCAGCTTGTTGAGAACCAAGGTAGTAAGAGCCTCACCCTCGAGATCTTCGGCAATAATCACCAAGTCTTTCTTGCCTTCGGCGGCCAGCTTTTCAAGCAGTGGCAACAGCTCCTGAACCGAGCTAATTTTTTTGTCGGTAATTAGAATAGGAGCATTTTCGACCACGGCTTCCATACGAGCGGTATCGGTTACCATGTATGGGCTAACATAGCCTTTGTCGAACTGCATGCCTTCCACAATTTCTTTGTCCAGGCCCATAGTTTGGCCTTCTTCAACGGTTACAATGCCATCGGCGCCAATCTTTTCCATAACTTCGGCAATCAGAGCGCCAACTTCTGGGTCGGCGGCCGAAATGCTGGCCACATTGGCAATTTCCTCGCCCGCTCTTACTGGCTTAGCAATTTTATTGAGCTCGCCGGCTACAGCCGCGGCAGCTTTTTCGATGCCGCGGCGGACAGCCATGGGGTTAGCGCCAGCAGCAATGTTTTTAATGCCGTCTTCAATCATGGCTTGAGCTAACACGGTGGCAGTGGTGGTGCCGTCACCAGCTTGATCATTGGTTTTGCTGGCCACTTCTTTTACAATCTGAGCGCCCATGTTCTCGAATGCATCTTCGAGCTCGATCTCTTTGGCAATGGTTACGCCATCGTTGGTAATCAGTGGGCTGCCATACTTCTTGTCGAGCACTACGTTGCGTCCTTTCGGACCCAGAGTGGCTCGAACAGTGTCGGCTAGCTTGTCGACACCAGCCTTTAGTTTTTTGCGCGCATCTTCGCTAGCAATAATATCTTTGGCCATTATTTGCCCCCTTTCATAACTGCCAAAATGTCTTCTTCTTTGACAATCATTAGTTCTTTGCCGTCAACCTTGACCTCGGTCGGGCCGTACTTGCTATAAAGCACTCGGTCGCCGGCCTTAACCTCTTTAACCTCGGTGCCAACGGCTAATACTTTGCCCTCAGAGGGCTTTTCTTTGGCACTATCTGGCAATATAATGCCGGCTGCAGTTTTTTCCTCAAGCTCAACTTGTTCTAAGACGACCCGGTCGCCCAATGGCTGAATATTCATACGTTTATCTCCTCACCGCAGCTATAACTCTGACACAATATGCGTAGCTAACAGCTACAAGGCTTGCTTACCGTAGGTAGCTACGGCTCGCGTTGCGCTTCGCTGTTGTCTTGTCTTGCGCTCAGATTTAAAGCTGCTACTTACTTATTTATGAGAGCTAGAAAGACTCGCTGTAAGCATTAGCACTCTCGTGCATAGAGTGCTAATTACCAACTAGTGTAATCACTTTGGCATCTGGTGTCAAGTGTAATTTACTTAAGCTGCACCAGCCCTAATTTGATCGTAGCGGTCTTGTTTGGCCTGCAAGTATTCGCCATGGTGAGCATTGATAACAATTATGTCGGGACGTACGCGCACAAAAGCTCTTTTTTCTCTATACATTGGGTTTTGTGAGACCTTGCGCAGGTAGCGTTTATAGGCGTAGTTATCTAATTTGTCTAACCAGCTCAGGCTCATGTAGCCAAGCTTAACATTGCTCTCGGGCCAGCTGTAGTTGGGCGCGTTTTGGCGCACAAAAGAGTTGTTTTTGAGCAGCTCATACCAGGTGTGAGCGCCATACAGTGGCTGGGCTGTTAGCAGCCAAGGTAATCGTTGGGGGTCGAGGCCGTAAACATCGCGCTCAAATTTAACACCATTGGTACTAAATAGAGCCGATATGCCTAGGCGGTTCTGCTTTTGCTTGCTAGAGTCGATATCAAAGCGATGAAACAGTCCATAAAGATAAGCTTTGGTTAAATAAATGCGATTGGGAGACGTTACGACCACCATATCGATGTCACTATCTTCGGTCGGGCAACCATAGGCCACACTGCTTACTAGCACCACCGACTTAACAAATGGCAGAGCGGCAAAGACCCTGCTCCAGCGCTTGGCTTTTTTGAGCAATCTTGGTTGATTGGCGGCAAATGCCTGGAGTTTGTTGTAGTTAACACCACGTAGGCCGTAGCGGTCATCTATTGCTTGTAATTTGCCGCGTTTTATTAGTTTGGACAAGTGAACACGAACGGCCACCGGAGTGGTTTTAACGGGCAGGTATTGGTAGATTTGCCCAGCAGAAAGTGGCAACTCGAAGACCGCAAAATAACTTAGCAAATCCAAAATAGCTGAGCGCAACCGTTTTTCGTGCTGAACCACACTCATGCTTGTCATTATAAACCAAAAGCGGCTCCTATCGCGGAACTGCATTTATGGCGTTGGCTTCTACTAAGCACACAATTAGTTATGTATTTGGTAGAAGCGATGAAGTAAATCGCTATTTTGTAAGCACACAACCCGGGTGGGAACCTAAGTCCCCCTCCCACCCGGGCGTGGGCTGGTGTTGGTATGACCTTGCGGGGCCACCGGATTGCGGGCATGGAATGCCGCTAAGCTCACACCAGTAGAGTGCAAACGAGCTTGTATCCGGTGACCCCGCAGCCGCTGGGTGCGTCGAAAGAGCGGGACGCGGACCGGCAAGGCATGCCGACGTACCGGTCCGCATGGTCCCGCTTGACCCTTGTAATCCACGCAGGGTTTGGAGGAAGTGGATAGGGTCGAGAATTCGGAGCCACTCTGGCTTGTTGCGGATTGAGCTCATGAACTGTTGCTCAATCACCAGAGGGCTCGTGATTGGCGGGAAGATGGCTTCCAGGTCATGCGTCGCTTGACAGGCGCTACAGCTGGATCTTCCCACGATTGGTCGGCGAGACCGACCACTCTAAGTCAGCAAGCGTGTGAGGCTTGGGCATCTTAGGTGGTCGGCTCACCGTTCGTGCGCCGTGTTCGTGGGCGGAGACCAACGAAGCAATCTGTCCGGGATTTCTCCCCGGGTCAGGGGCGCGATCGATCTACTTCATCGTCAAGGTGGTCATTCGCATTTTTGCAAAGGCGAATAACAGACTGAAATTTTAGCAAATCGCAACTCTTATGTCAACCGCCAGGGTTGCTCGGCGTAAGTCTGGTGTGGCTTTTTTGGTGCAGGCTTAGAGTGCAATCTTAGTTGGGCTCGACGTTTAAAAATCAGCCTGCCAAGCTAGGCTGGCTGGGGCTACTAGCCTAATAGCTAAAGCCGCGCTGGCGTAGCCTAGCTTGGGTGGCAGCATCAAGGTGGTTGCCGGTGCAGTACAGCTGCTGCAAGCTGGCCGGCAGCTCTGGCAGGCTGGTGAGTTGGTTGGAGCTGCAGTCTAGCCCCTGCAAGCTGGCTGGCAGCTCTGGCAGACTGGTGAGTTGGTTGGAGTAGCAGTACAGCCGCTGCAAGCTGGCCGGCAGCTCTGGCAGGCTGGTGAGTTGGTTGGCCCAGCAGTCTAGCTCACTAATTAGCAGCTGCCGTGGCAAGGGCAGCTGGCCTTGGAGCTGGCAG